>JAIRRO010000098.1 GCA_031255955.1 Oscillospiraceae bacterium | reverse complement strand
TTCCCTACACGACGCTCTTCCGATCTACCATCGTCGGCATTCTAGAGCGCGCGGCGGATACGCTCCCAACGGAGGTTTTTCTTATTTTACAGCCGCAGACAAAGCGCGACGAGCTGCTGGCTTTCCTCTCCGCGCGCGGCTATCAAGCAATCACGCTGTCAGAGGTCTGCGAGGGGCGGCGAAAATACGACATCATCACCGCGGGCGGCGTCCGGCTGCAGCGATAATTACGCACGAAAATAATCACGGAGGTTTTACATATGGCAACTGTGGGCAATATTTTATCCCGGCTGTTTGAGCTTGCGCCCGCCGAGGCGAAGATGGATTTTGACAATATCGGTCTGCTTGCGGGAGGCGCGCGGGCGCGCGTAAACGGCATTATTGTGGCGCTGGACATCACAAGCGAGGTCATCGAAGAGGCTGTGGAAACCGGGGCGAATCTCATCGTTTCGCATCATCCGCTGCTGTTTGAATTAAAGCGTATCACGGACGCGGACGTCCGCGGGAAAAAGCTGCTCACTATGCTATCGCACGGCATATCGGCTATCTGTATGCACACAAATCTTGACGCGGCGCGCGGCGGTGTGAACGACGCCTTGGCAAAAGCCGCCGGACTCGGCTCTGTGGAGCTTTTATCGGAGGACGGGCGCTATTCCGACGGAACGCCGTTTTCTTACGGGCGCATCGGTGTACTGGAAAACCCGACCGGCATGCGCGATTATATGACCTTTCTCAAAAGCGCGCTGAAAACACACGGCTTGCGCTATCACAACTCGGGACGGCGCGTCTCCCGCGTCGCCGTCGTCGGCGGCAGCGGCGGGGACTATCTGCGCGCGGCGTTCGAGCACGGCTGCGATACGCTCGTCACCTCGGATGTAAAATACGATGTGTTTCTCGACGCGCGGGAGCTTGGCATTAACCTCATCGACGCCGACCATTTCTGCACGGAAAACGTCGTCACGCCGGAGCTGCGGCGCGTTATCTCAGAGACTTTCCCCACCATCTCCTGCAAAACAAGCACAAAGCACGGGCAGACAGCGCGCTTTTTTGTGTAGCCGTCGCTCTCCGCTCCGCTCGTTCGGCAGCGGGGCAAAATATAAGTCTTGGCACAAAAAGTTAAAAATTCTTTCCGCCGCCGAAAATAATGCTTTACAAACCGCGCGCGGCGTGGTATAGTGTCACAGTTACGCGGAGCGCCGCGTCCGTCAGCCGCGGTTTCGGGATAACGGCTTTCCCGCCCGATACTGCGACAGTCGGAATAGTAAAAAAGGAAAGGACAGTTTTTCACATGATCACAAAGGAACAAAAGACGGTTGTAATCGAATCCAACCGCAAGCACGGGACGGACACCGGCTCCCCGGAGGTGCAAATCGCCATTCTTACAGAGCGCATTTCGCAGCTTACAGAGCATCTCAAGATCAACAAGAAGGATAACCACAGTCGCCTCGGGCTTCTGAAAATGGTCGGACACCGGCGCAGCCTGCTCGACTATCTCGCAAAAAAGGATATCGAGCGCTACAGAACCTGCATCGCCAAACTCGGCATACGCAGGTAATCCCCACGGCAGTTACGGGGCGGCTTTGCCCGCGCGGCAAGCTCGCCCCGTTTATTGCGATAATTTTTCCCCAGCCATCGGAGCACCGAATTTCATAGCAGTTGAAAGTTTGCTTGCATTCCCCGTGCGATAGCACGTTCAGGCTTAGCCGTCGCGCGGTCGGCGCATTCCCCGTGCGAGAGCGCGTTCAGGCGTAGCCGTCGCGCCCGCAGGCGCGTTCCCCGTGCGATAGCACGTTAAATGCGAGCCCGCTTTCAAATGCTAAGGGATTCGACGCTCCGGAATTTGAAAGGAGCAAAACAAAAATGGTCATCAGCAAAAGAGAATTCCCAAATCACAGAACGTATTCGATGCAGCTTGCCGGGCGCGAGCTGATACTCGAAACGGGTAAGCTCGCGGAGCTTGCCAACGCCGCCGTGCTTGTGAAATACGGCGGCACAACCGTGCTTGTCGCCGCCACGGCTTCCCCAAGACCCAAAGACGGGATTGATTACTTCCCGCTCTCCGTGGATTTTGAAGAAAAGCTGTACGCCGTCGGTCGCATACCGGGCGGCTTTTTACGGCGTGAGGGCAGACCCTCTGAGGCGGCTGTGTTAGCCGGTCGGGCGATAGACCGCCCGATGCGTCCCCTGTTCCCCTCCGATTTGCGTAACGATGTCGTGATAACCTGCACGGTGCTTGCCGTTGACCGCGACTGCTCTCCGGAGATTGCCGCCGGTATCGGAGCGTCCGCCGCCGTCTCCATCTCCGACATCCCGTTTAACGGTCCGATCGGCTCCGTTGCCTTGGGTTATGTTGACGGCAGCTTTGTCATCAATCCGACGTCGTCTGAGCGCGAAGCCACCGAAATGTACTGCACCATCGCCGGTACGCGTGACAAGATTGTTATGATTGAAGCCGCGGCGAAGGAGGTTCCCGAGGACATTATGATGCGCGGGATTATTGCGGCGCACGACGAAATCAAAAAGGTGGTTGCGCTGATTGACTCCATGACAGCCGAAATCGGCAAGCCCAAGTTCGAGTATGCAAAGGCGAGCTTCAACGACGAGCTTTTCGCGAAAATAGTGGATAAATACCTCCCCGAGGTGGAACACAGCCTTGACACGGACGACAAAAATGTCCGCGAGGAGCGCTATAACGCCGTGGTGGAAAAGATGCTTGCCGAGTTCGGCGAGGAATACCCCGAAATTACGGCGCAGCTTGAAGAAATCACGTATAAGATTCAAAAAAAGGTTGTAAAGGCGTGGCTGCTGAAGGGTAAGCGCGTTGACGGACGCGCAAGCGATGAAATTCGTCCGCTGTCCGCAGAGGTCGGCGTCGTCCCGCTTGTTCACGGCTCCGGGTTGTTCACGCGCGGTCAGACACAGGTGCTTTCCATCACGACGCTTGATACCATCGCCGCAATGCAAAAGCTGGATACGATTCATGAGGAAACCTCCAAGCGCTATATGCATCATTACAATTTCCCCTCGTTTTCCGTGGGCGAGGCGCGCGGCAGCCGCTCAACCTCACGCCGCGAATACGGTCACGGCGCGCTGGCTGAAAAGGCGCTTGAGCCTGTCCTGCCGACGCTGGAGGAATTCCCTTACGCAATCCGCGTCGTCTCTGAGGTTCTGTCCTCAAACGGCTCGACGTCGCAAGGCTCAATCTGCGGCTCCACGCTGTCGCTAATGGACGCGGGCGTACCCATCAAGGCTCCCGTCGCCGGTATCTCCTGCGGACTTATCTCTGACGGCGACGACTGGACAACCTTCATCGACATTCAGGGCGTGGAGGATTTTCACGGCGAAATGGACTTTAAGGTCGGCGGCACGAAAAAGGGCATAACGGCTATTCAAATGGATCTCAAAAACGACGGGCTTATATATCCCGTCATCGAAAACGCCCTTAAAATCACGCGGGAGGCGCGTATTCAAATCCTAGACGAGATTATGCTGCCCGCTATTTCCACTCCGCGCACAGAGCTTGCCCCCACCGCGCCGAAAATGCTCTCTATGAAGATTCATCCGGATAAAATCCGTGAGGTTATCGGCTCCGGCGGCAAGGTTATTCAAAAAATCGTCGCCGAAACAGGCGCGAAAATCGATATCGAGGACGACGGCAGCATCTTCATCTCATCTCAGGATATCGAGGCTTGCCGCGCCGCTAAGAAAATCATTGATAATATCGTGTTTGTCCCCGAAATCGGGAAGCTGTATTACGGTCAAGTTGTTCGTGTGCTGCCCATCGGCGCTTTCGTCGAGCTTGTACCGGGCAAGGACGGCATGGTTCACATCTCCAAGCTGGAGAATTATCACGTCGGCAAGGTCGAGGACGTCTTAAACGTCGGCGATTGGACGTG
>JAIRRO010000039.1 GCA_031255955.1 Oscillospiraceae bacterium | reverse complement strand
AATGTGCGCAATTATTTGAGCGTCACGCCGCGCCGTCTGCTGCCGTTTCTGAAGGGCGCCGAATGTACATATCAGTACGCAGAGCGCGTACCCATCGACTACATCCGAATTGAAAGCGGCGCCGAAGCGCACGAGCTTGAAAACGCCGCCGAATACTCCGAGCTGGCGATGAGCATTTCCGATCCGCTGCCGCCGGACAGTCCGCGGGCGATGTATCTCGCCTTTGACGCGCCGCCGGAGGCAATGCCGCTTGCCGTAAGATTTTCGATAGCGGGGGACGCCGCGCTCGGAAGTAAAATTGTTTATGAAGCGCTCTCCGGGGACGGATTTAAGCCGCTGCGGGTGTCGGACGGCACAAGCAATTTTCGACGCAGCGGCTGTGTGTTTATGTATATACCCGAACCACTGAGCAATGCGCGCCTTTTCGGTAGGGACGCGTATTGGCTCAGGATGAGCCTTTCCGGCGGCTTGATGCCGCCGCGCTGGAACGCGCCGCGCGTGCTGGGAATCGACCTGAACACAGTGCGCGCTGTGCAAAAGCAGTTCGCGTCGGAGCGTGTTTTCAGCTCCTCCGGGCTTGGGGAGACGCGCGTCTTGGAGCTGCCGGACAACCCGATTATTGACTGTGAGATATTCGTAAACGAGACACAGTCAAAGGATGCGGAGGCATCGGCGCGATGGACGCCGTGGAACAAAGCGGAGGCTCTGTTTGCCGAGGACGCCGAGGCTCGCGTTTATGAGCTTGACCGCGATGCCGGGACGATTCTTTTCGGAGACGGAATTCATGGAAAGTCGCTGCCCTCCGGGGAGCTTAATATCCGCGTAAGGTATTCTTACGGCGGCGGCGCGCGCGGGAATATGAACGAGGGCGAAGTGAACGCGTTTGTCGGTTCGATTCCACGCATTTCCGGCATCACCAATATTACGCCGATGAGCGGCGGGACAGATAAGATATCCGCCGCGCGGACAGAGGAGCTCAGCCGCCGTAGATTTCGCCACAGAGGCGTCGCGCTGGGAGCTTCGGATTTTGAGGAAATGACGCTTGAACGCTTCCCGCGCGTCGTGCATGCCCGCTGCTTCCGCAACACGGACGGATACGGCAAACCGGTGCCGGGACATGTATGTCTCGCGATTATGGGCGTCGGTGAGATGCTTGAAGACGCGGCGGCGACGCTGTGCGCCGACGTTTATGAATACTTGTCCACGCGCTGCGACGCGAATTTAATTACGGGCGGGCGGCTGCATATTGTACATTCAACGGAGGTGACGCTGAATGTGCAGGTGAGCATCACGCTGGAAAATCCCGATTTTGCCGCCGAGACGCAGCAGCTTGTATCAGAGCGCATATCGCGGCTTGTAAACGAAATATGGCGCGCGCGCGGCATTGACGACCAAGCGGATTTGAACGAGCTTCACTTCGCCGTGCGCTCCGCGCCGAACGTCACATCGGTGCTGCATTTAATGCCGGAGGGAAAATATCGCTCCGGCGGCAGATTGAGGACGATTTTGCTGGACAAAGGGGAGACGCCGCCGTTTATGACAATCCGAAATGGTCTGCATACGGTGAAAGTCGGCTGACCGCGCGTCGCGCCGAAAACCAAGCGGCACGCCGAAAATCAATAATATATTCTGACGAAGGGAGGTGAGATGAATGCTGAAATCAATAACGCTGGACGACCAGAGCTTTGGAGAAATAATGACGCGCGTGATGGACCGTCTGCCGGGTCTTGCCCCGTCATGGACGGATTATAACGCGCACGACCCCGGCATAACCATTTTAGAGCTTCTCGCGTGGTATAAAGAGATGCAGCAATATCATCTCAACTTCGTCAGTGACAGCTTAAAACGCAGACTTCTGGCGCTTGCCGGGATAAATCCGCATAAGGAGCAGGCGGCGCGCTGCCTTGTGGAGCTGCCGCCGGAGGCGGGATACAGAGCAGAGCTTACCCGCGTGGAAACGGAAAACGGCATCTGCCTTGAGCTAGACGAAGATTCCGCCGCGCCTGTGAAGATAAAATCCGCGAAGCTCTCCGGCGGAGGGGAAAGCATAGATGTTACGAATCTGCTTGCCCAGCCGGACATCGCCGTCGCGCCATTCTCATACGGCGGGGAGAATACAAGGCTGAATATCGCGCTGGAGGGCGGCGCGCCGGGAGATATGCTGCGGCTGTGGTTTGAGGTATCGGACGACCTTGCCGTAAAGCGCAACCCGTTCGATGATTCGCAGCAGCGTCCGCGCGAGCTGGAATATATGTTTTCGGACGGACGCGCCGCGGTCGTGACAATGCCTATGCGCGACGACACTCACGGACTCAGTCAAAGCGGATTTATCGAACTGGCAACGCCGACGGGATGGAGCGGAGACGGCACTCTTATAATCGCGCTCACGGACGCGGGGTGCGAGGAACGGGTGCGCATTACAGGCATAGTCGCGGGACGGTGCGCGGCTGTCCAGCGCGAGACACGGGCAAGACTGTCAGAGCATACGGTGCCGCCGATTGACAAAGCCGCCGCCGAGCTGCGCGACGCCTTGTCGGCGTCGGGCGATCTGTTCGCCTTCCTGCGCACGCCGGACGGACTGTCATATGTCGAATTGACGCGTGGAGACGAGGGCGTTGTGTACATCGACGCGCGTGGCGCGGCGGACGACGGAGAGCCAAATTTATTCATCGTGAGCGCCGACGCGCTACACTCACGGGACATGCTGCTTCCGTCAAGCGGACTTCCCGGGATGTCGATTCAACCGGAGCTTGGGGGACGGCGCGTTTTACGTGACGCCCTTACCTTGATATGCGATACGCGC
>JAIRRO010000109.1 GCA_031255955.1 Oscillospiraceae bacterium | reverse complement strand
ACATCCCGTGGATTATATCGAACGGCGGCGCTGCCTTCGCCTCCATCGGCACAGAGCAAAGCCATGGTACAAAGGTGTTCGCCCTTGCCGGAAAAATTCAAAAAGGCGGGCTGGTTGAAATTCCGATGGGGCTGCCCCTGCGCGAAATTATTTATACCGTCGGCGGCGGCATCAAAAACGGCAAGGCGTTCAAGGCTGTCCAGATGGGCGGACCCAGCGGCGGCTGCATACCGGCAGAGCTTATTGATACGCCTGTGGACTACGAATCCATCACAAAAACGGGTGCGATTGTCGGCTCCGGCGGCATGATTGTTATGGACGAAACGACGTGTATGGTCGATATGGCGCGGTATTTCCTCGACTTTACGCGCAGCGAATCCTGCGGAAAATGCAATTACTGCCGCGTGGGTACAAAACGGATGCTGGAGATTCTGGAACGCATCACCCGCGGAGAGGGCAAGGACGGCGACATTGAGCTGCTGGAGGAGCTTGCCGTTAAAATCAAGGACGGCAGCATGTGCGGTCTCGGTCAAACGGCGCCAAACCCCGTGCTTACGACGATACGCTATTTCCGCCACGAATTTGAGGATCACATAAACCACAAAAAATGCACGGCACATTCCTGCAAGGCGCTTATCACCTTCTCAATTACGGACGCGTGCAAAGGCTGCGGAGCGTGTAAACGCGAATGTCCCACGGACGCGATAACCGGCTCGCCACGCGAGCGGCACGAACTGGACACCTCGACATGTATCAGATGCGGCATGTGCGAATCGGTCTGTAAATTCGGCGCCGTCGAGCGCGATTGAGCAAAAAAGGAGCAAAAAAGGATAATGTGTGCTATGTATAAAATAACAGTTGACGGACGCGAGCTTTCAGCCCGCCGCGGTCAGACGATATTGCAGGTATGCCGCGAAAACGGCATCGAAATTCCGACGCTCTGCTTTGATGAGCGCGTCGAAATATACGGCGGCTGCGGACTCTGCGTCGTCGAAATTGAGGGCAACAACAAGCTCCTGAAGGCTTGCGCCACAGAGATATCGGACAATATGGCGGTACTCACGAATACCGCGCGCGTCCGCGAATCGCGTCGGACGAATTTAGAGCTGCTGCTAAGTAATCACATCGGCGATTGCCGCGCGCCGTGTCACTTGAATTGCCCGGCGGATACGGACTGCCAAGGCTATGTCGGGCTTATCGCCAACGGCGAATATGACGCGGCGATTCGGCTGATTAAAGAAAAAATCCCGCTTCCCGCCGCAATCGGGCGCGTCTGTCCGCACCCGTGCGAGGAAAACTGTCGCCGCGCGCTTGTTGAGGAGCCTGTATCCATTATGAGCCTCAAGCGTTTCGCCGCGGATACAGATCTCGCAGCCGAAACAAGCTATCTCCCGCCCGTCGCCCCGTCAACAGGTAAGCGTGTCGCGGTGATCGGCGGCGGTCCGTTCGGACTCTCCGCCGCGTATTTCCTGCGTCGCCGCGGGCACGAGGTGACGATATATGACGCAATGCCAAGCCTCGGCGGGATGCTGCGTTATGGCATTCCGGAGTATCGCCTGCCAAAGAAGCTGCTGGATAAAGAAATCGCGCTTATCGAAAAGCTCGGCGTCAAATTCACCCTGAACACAAAGGTCGGCACGGACATCGCGCTGGACGCTATTCGCACGGAGTATGACGCTGTGTGCGTCGGCATCGGCGCCTGGGTGTCCACCGGTACGCGCGCGAAGGGTGAAAATCTGCCGGGGGTACTCGGCGGCATTGATTTTCTGCGCTCTGTGGTGCGCGGCGAGGCGCCGGACATCGGCGAAAACGTAGCCATCATCGGCGGCGGCAACACGGCAATGGACGCCGCGCGAACGGCTATCCGCCTCGGCGCGAAGCATGTCTACAACGTCTATCGCCGCACGATCAACGAAATGCCCGCCGACGCGCTTGAAATTGAGGAAGCGCGCGAGGAAGGCGTCATATTCAAAACGCTGACGAATCCGCTGGAATACACCGCCGGAGAAAACGGCAGGGTGAATAGCGCCGTGCTTCAAATTATGGAGCTGGGCGAGCCTGACGCCTCCGGACGGCGCAGTCCCGTGCCTGTAAAAGACAAGACAGAAACGATTGCCGTGGACACCGTTATTTTGGCAACGGGACAATCAGTTAACCCCGAGGGACTTGCCGGGCTGCAGCTTACGCGACGCGGCGGCATTATCTATGACGACACCACATATATGACGTCCATGCGGGGCGTTTTCGCCGGGGGCGACTGCGGCAACGATAAAATCTCTATCGCCATAGAGGCTATCGGCGACGCCGACAAATGCGCCGCCTCCGTTGACGCGTATCTGCGCGGCGAGATTTTACCCTTTAACCCCACATATATCCACACGCGCGACGACATCACGGAAAAAACCTTTGAGGACCGCGAGAGACTTACGCGCCAAAGCGAAGCAACGCTCGCTCCCGACGCCCGCCGCGATAATTTTAATGAGCTGCGCCCGCAGCCGTTTTCGGCGGAGCAGGCGGCGAAGGAAGCCTCCCGCTGCCTTGAATGCGGCTGCGGTGACTATTTCGACTGCAAGCTCGTCGCCTACGCGCGCGAATACTCCGTGCAGCCGTGGCGTTTTGACGGCGAGAAGCACCGGGTTGAATTTGAGGATTTGAACGATTATATCGTCCGCGACCCGAACAAATGTGTGCTTTGCGGTCTTTGCGTGCGTGTCTGCTCGGATGTCGTCGGCGCGGGGGCGTTGGGCTTTACGGAACGCGGCTTTGACGCTACTGTCTCCCCCGCCCTCGGGCGTCCGCTTGCCGAAACAAGCTGTGTTTCCTGCGGAAACTGCGTCGCGATGTGCCCGACGGGCGCATTGCAGGAGCGCGCGGCGAAAAAACCCGTACCGCTTAAAACTGAGAAAACCCTCACGGTATGCTCGCGCTGCAGCGTCGGCTGCGAGGTTTGCCTCGAGACGCATGGGGATATGCTTGTCCGCGCCACTCCGGCTGACGGAGCCCTGCTGTGCAAGCTGGGGCGCTTTGAATACGATAAGCTCCCCGCGACGGCTGCCGTTGCTATTGATTACGCCGCCGTGACAAAAAGCCTCGCGGAGCGTCTACGCGGCGGCAACGCCGTCATCGCGCTCTCCCCGCGCCTTACGAATGAAGAAGCCGCAGCCGTCAAAGCCTTAGCAGAGCGCAGCGGAGCGAAGCTTGTCGTCAGCGCGCCGGAGGTGAGCGATACTATAGAATCTGAGCTTGTCCGGCGCTTAGCGGAGCGCGCCGACGTCCGACCAGCCCAGCCTGCCGCCAATCTGCGCGGACTTACGGAGCTTGGCATCGATAAAACCGCCACCGCGGACGGAGCAAGCGCGCTCATCATATTCGGCGACGCACCCGCGGCGCTGCCCGCCGGTGTGGACTTCATTGCCCACTGCGCCCCGGCGCCGATATCAAATGCCGACGTCGCCCTACCGTGCGTTTCTTACAGCGACGGGCATTACACAGGCGCGGACGGAAAGCTGCTGCAAACGCGCGCCCTGCCGTTATCCGATAACAGCGCACCCAACTATGCCGCGATTGTCGGCGCCATAGCCTCCGCGCTCTGAGTTAACCGGCGTCGAAAAAATATATCTTTTCAAATAAAAAATATGGAGGAACAGAAAATGCCAATCACGACAACAAAAAACGCCTTTTCACTGCAAGGAAAAAACGCAATCATCACGGGAGGAAGCAAGGGAATTGGGCTCGGCATCGCGGAAGCTTTCGCCGAACAGGGTGCGGGCGTCGCGCTTTTCGCGCGTGACGAGAAAGCCGGAACGGAAGCAGCCGCGGAGCTTGCCTCAAAGCACGGCGTAAAAGCAAAGTTCTACAAGGCGGATATGTCCAGCACGGCAAGCTGTCGCGCCGCTGTTAATTCCGCCGTCGCGGATTTCGGCGAGATAAATATTCTCGTCAACAACGCCGGGCACGGTCCGAACGGCGACCTGCTTGATATGGACGAGGAAATCTCCGATTATTTCAAGTGCATCGACGTCGATTTGAACGGCGTTGTGCGTATGACATATCTCGTCGGGCGGCATATGCGCGCGCACGGACACGGCGGCAAGATCATCAATATCAGCTCGAACGCCGCCGATATGGCGTCCCGTGCCATCTTTATGGCAAGCTATTGCACAGCCAAGGCGGGGGTGAACCAATTCACGCGCGCTATGGCGTTGGAGCTTGCGGGGCATCACATCAATGTAAACGCCATCGCCCCCGGCTACACGTTTTCAAATCTGCTCAGCGGTCTGCCGGAGGCGGCTATCGAGGGCATCGCCCGCTCGATTCCGACGGGACGCCTCGGCACCGCGATAGAAATCGGCGCGCTGGCAATATATCTCGCCTCCGAAGCCAGCGATCAAGTAACAGGCACGATAGTCACTATCGACGGCGGACATAGCCTCGGGATTTATTGAGCAGCGCTTCCCTCTTGTTTTCCACCTCGCCGGAGATGACAAGCTCCAGCAGGGCGCGAAGCGCAGCCCCGACCTCTCGCCCCGACAGACCCAGCGCTATTAAATCCTCTCCACGGACGGCCAAGTCCGAAATTTTCGGCAGGACTCCGTGGGGGTCGCGACGCGACACGCGGCGGGCAATCTCACGCGTGAACACACGCGGGTATTTCATCGCGCGCAGCGCCGCTGCTACATCGGCGCTATGCGTCTGCCCAAAAAGCAGGGCGAGCCGCGTTTCCAACACATTCGGCGCGTTGATTATTGCATCCGGTATTTTTTCCGGCAGCGCCGGAACGGCAGCAGCTATAACCTCGCGATACTCCGTAATTACAGAATAAGCGCCGCCGAGCAGCAGCCTGTTAAATTCGGCTGTTTTACGCTCGGCGGCGATGTTTTTCAATAGGTGCGCGTGGCTGAAAAGCGCCGCGCGCGTGTCATTCTCGATATCAAATCCCAGCTCGGAGGCGAAGCGCAGGGCGCGCATTATACGCAGCGCGTCCTCACGGAAGCGCGTGCCCGCGTCGCCGACACAGCGAATAAACCGCGCTTTTATATCACCCAGACCACCGAAGGGGTCGATAAGCTCTTGGTTATACGCCATCGCGTTCATCGTGAAATCCCGCCGCGAGAGGTCTGTTTCTATATCGCGGACAAAGCTCACGCTGTCCGGGCGGCGATTGTCCGAATACTGACCGTCGCGGCGAAATGTTGTTATCTCAATTTTATCGCCGTCAAAATGAACGGTGAGCGTGCCGTGCCGTCTGCCCGTTTCGATTATTCTATAATCCGCGAAAACGGCGGCTGTTTCCCCGGGTGTTGCCGAGGTGCAGACATCCCAATCGCGCGGAGATACGCCGCGCGCGGCGTCCCGAACGCAACCGCCCACAACGAACGCTTGAAATCCCGCGTTTTCCAGCGAATCAAGCGTGCGGCGGACATTTTCCGGCACGGCGATAATCATTAGTGCGGAGCGGAAACAGCTTGAAATTCGCGCTTCGGCGCGTGGCGCTCCGCGCTCCAGTTGATTTTATAGAAATTCAAATCCCCCGGCTGAAGCATAAAGAAGCTGAAATCAGTCTGCGCCGCGCCGTCACCGCCAAAGCCGCCGAACCCGGCTGACGGCACGGGGAACAGCTTCATCCCCGGCTGTGACAGACTCTCGATGGATTCCGCCATACCGGCAACGCGCAAGCCATAGCTGCCGGACACCGTCGCGCCGCCGGAGCCGTTTACGTACGCGTACACCGCGAACACATCGTTGTCATACGCGAAAAGCGAGCATTGCCCGGGTCCGCGCAGGGAATACGGAACCGCGTCCGTGAACTGCCCGCGAATGGCGTCCAGCGCGACGGATGGCAGGGCATAAATATATCCGTATTCGTCGGGAACCACCAGCGTGATTAGCTCGCCCTTGCCATAATGGTCGGTGAACAGTATCGGATAGTTTTCCTCTCCGACAACGGCTTTCGCCAGCGTCCACGTCGTGTTGTTGCGGTGCTCAAGCAGCGGGAAGGTCATTTCGACGCGTGAGAGGTCTCCTCCGCCGCCGCCAATGCCACCGCCGCGGAACTCACGCGAGCGGAAGCGACGTCCGCGATAGCGTATAGAGGTCAGCTCTGTTATTCCGCCGCCGCGTCCGCCCTCCTGCGCCAAGGCTTCGATCATAAAGCCGGAGGTGACAATAGCCTTGCCGCCATCCGCCACGAATTTTGTCAGCTTTGCGATGATATCCGCGTCGCGGTGGGCTTGCACGGTCAAAAATACGCTTTTTGCGTCCGCGGGGAAATCCGGCGAAAGCTCGAGCGGGATGCCCGCCATACCAAGAAAATTTTCAACGTGATCCTCACCCTGCGCGTTCGGCGGGAGATAGCAAATGGTGCCGATGGGCGTACCCGCCTTATCCAGAAACGCGTCAATCTGCTCAAGTTGGAAGCCCAGCGGCGTAATAACGCGGTTGCCGATAAGGCTGCCCCAGCAAAACAGCGTAAGCTCGCGCGGGCGTGCGAACGCGGACAGATAGCCTTGCTCTAAGTATATCTCTATCGGATTGCAGCCATAGGGGTCAAACCACACGCCGCCGTTGCGTCCCGGGGCATAGTTTTCCATCAGGCGCGTTAAGGAATAGCTCATATAGCGCGGCAAATGCTGATCTGTGTTCGGGGTGTCGCGCGTTTCCGTGCCTGTGTATATCAAATCGAATATATGCCGCTGCGCCGCGGGGTTATAGCCCGATTCCTGATACGCCTCCGACCAGTTCGGATACTTGATAATCACCTTACACGCGGGATTTACTGCCTTCGCGGACTCGACGACAAGCCGCCCGATATCCTCCATCAGCCCAAGGCGATAATCCTCCCAGGAGCGCGCGCCCTTCGCCGCGCGACATTCGTCGCAAGAGCACATCGTAAAGAACCAGTCGTCAAGAATGAATTCATCGAAGTGCCGCGCCGTGTACTGCACCGTGGAGACAAGATACTCGCGCATTTTTTCATTCGTGAAGCAATATGTTCCGCTCATGCGGTATTTGTCGCGGTCGGCTTCGGAAAGGTCGTTGCAGGTCGTCGTAAGCGCGCCGGAGACCTCCACGCCGCGGGCGCGAAAGGCG
>JAIRRO010000150.1 GCA_031255955.1 Oscillospiraceae bacterium | reverse complement strand
GCGCCGCCGCTCCCTCCGGCGCGCCGGTGGGGGCAGATGTCCTCTCCGATGCGCACGATGACATCATCAGCATCATCAGCGCGGCAATAATCAGCGCGACAATCGCGGGGATTACGGCTGGGTTGGGGTGCCTTGTTTTTTTCATTTTCGGGTTGCTCCTTAAAATAGTTTTGAAATACTTTGTGTTTCGGAATTCCAAAGCCATGTTAGAGGGGGCGTGTCAGGAAACAAGCAACGCCGTGTAAAATACGCGCAAAATCTTAAGCGATGGGGACATACCCCGTTTTTTCTACTATCTCCTGTCCGCGGGGGGATAAAATCCAATCGATGAGGTGTTTCGTGTTGCCGCGCGGCTGTCCGTTCGTCACAGTGTACAGCTCTGTGATAAAGGGATAGCTGCCGCACCTGCCCGTGGTTGTGCTGCGCCGCGCCGCGGGGTAGTATCCACCCCGCCAAATACCGCTTGCAAACATCCCGCCGCCGATATATACTGCGCGTATGAACATTAAAATCGGAAAAGTCGGCGCTGCCGGTATGGTGGCGTGCGAGGCTCTATTCGCCGGGGCAATGGTCATTGACCTTGTAAGCGAATACAAAACCACGTATTTCAGCTATTTTATCTGCATACTGCTGCCCATCGCGTATATTATGCTCTCGTCGGCGCTCGCCGTTTCGTGCAAGGATAAGCGCGTCACGGCTGCGGGGATAGCCGGGGTGGCGTTTGCCGTCGTCTATGCTGTTCTTGTCTGCCTCGTGTACTATTCGATGGTGACGACGGTGCGGACAAACAGCGATTTAAGCGGGGAAGCGCTGTCGATAATCAGCTTTGAGCGCCTTGGCAGCCTGTTTTTCAACTATGATATGCTCGGCTACGGATTTATGGGGCTGTCCACCTTCTTCATCGGATTTACGATTCACCCGAGGGATAAGGGCGATAGAGCCTTGCGCAATCTCCTGTGGATTCACGGCGTGTTTTTCCTGACAGGGCTGATTATGCCGCTGTTTCCGCTGTTCACTCCGGAGACGCCCGGCGGCGATGTCATCGGCACTGCGGTGCTGCTTGTCTGGTGCGCGTACATCATCCCGACGTGTGCGCTGGGGTATAGGTATTTCCGGAAAAATTGACGGATTGTCATTCGCAAAGCCGCGCGCCCGGCTTGCATTCCGTTATCCTTTGTGGTAGAATGCTGAAAATACATATTATCAACGGAGGAATCTTTTATGAGCAAAAGTATTATAATCTATCATTCGCAGTCGGGGAACACGAAAAAAATCGCGGATATGATCCAAAAAGCCGTGTGCGGGGAGATGGCATCCGTCGCGGAGAGCGTCAGCCTCGCGGATTTCGACACCGTGTTTATCGGCACCCCGAACTGGAGCGGCACGGCAACGCCCGATGTAAAGGGTTTTCTCGGCAGCTGCGATTTATCGGGTAAAACTGTCGTGCCGTTTTGCACGCACGGTATGGGCGGCTTGCAGAATATCGCCACCGATATTACGGCGCTGTGCCCGAGCTCCGATGTAAAAGCCTGCTTCGCCATCAAGGGCGCGGAGGCGGACGGCGCGGAGGGCAGCGTGCGCGCGTGGCTCACAGAAATCGGGCTGCTGTAAGGCGGCTACTTAATTTGGCTACCACTGAAAGGGGATGAGCGTATGAGTGCTGCAGATTCCGCCGGAAAGGAAGGCGCGCGATGTTTGACGGCTTGCGCGAGACGATTCGCGCGTATAAGCAACGTGACCCGGCGGCAAGAAGCGGGCTTGAGATCTTTTTGCTCTACCCCGGCATATACGCATATATAAGTCACAAGGCGGCGCACTGGCTGTATAAGCATCGTCGGTATTTTTTGGCGCGCGCGGTGAGCCAGTGGTCGCGCTTCGTCACGGGCATCGAAATTCATCCCGGCGCGGTTATAGGTCGCCGCTTTGTCATAGACCACGGCACGGGAATAATAATCGGTGAAACAGCGGAGCTGGGCGACGATGTGCTGCTGTATCAAGGCGTTACGCTCGGCGGCACGGGCAAGGACTCCGGCAAGCGCCACCCGACAATAGGCAACAATGTTTTAATCGGCGCGGGGGCAAAGGTTTTGGGTCCCTTCAAGGTGGGGGATAACGCCCGCATCGCGGCGGGTGCCGTTGTGCTGAAGGAAATTCCGCCGGATTCCACAGCCGTGGGCGTACCGGCGCGGGTGGTTCGCATAGCGGGGCAAAAGCCGGACTTCGCCTCTGAGCTGGATCAGGTGAATATGGCGGACCCCGTGGCTATCGAGCTTTCCGCCATGCGCGAGCAGCTTGAGCTGCTGGAAAAAAAGATGCTTGAAATGGAGCGGGATATGCCGCACATTCAAGGTGTTCGGCAGGATGAATCTGACGAACGCCGCCTGAAATCGTAATATATGCCGAAATCGTAAAATATAAAGGAGCCCCATCGCAATGAAGCTGCACAACACGATGACGATGAAAAAGGAGGAGCTTATCCCCATTGAGCCGGGGCGCGTCCGCATATACGCCTGCGGCCCGACGGTGTATAACCTGATTCATATCGGCAACGCGCGCCCGATAATTGTATTCGACGCGCTGCGCCGCTATCTGGAATATCGCGGCTATGAGGTGAAATTCGTCCAAAACTTCACCGATATCGATGACAAGATTATAAACCGCGCCGCGGAGGAGGGCGTCAGCTCCGCCGAGATCGCGGAGAAATACATAACGGAGTATTTCACAGACGCGCGCGCGCTGGGTGTGCGCGACGCGAACGTGCATCCGCGCGCCACGGAGACGGTTGACGACATCATAGCGCTGATAACAACGCTGATTGACGGCGGCAAGGCATATGTATCCGACGGGGATGTGTATTTTCGCGTGGATTCCTTTCCCGAATACGGGAAGCTATCGCACCAGCCGCGTGACGCGCTGCTCGCCGGCGCCCGCGTGGATGTATCAGAAATCAAGGAAAACCCGATGGATTTCGCGCTGTGGAAAGCCTCAAAGCCCGGCGAGCCGTTTTGGGAATCCCCGTGGGGACGCGGACGCCCCGGCTGGCACATCGAATGCTCCGCAATGAACAATAAAATTTTCGGTCCGACGCTTGATATTCACTGCGGCGGGCAGGACATAATGTTCCCGCACCACGAAAACGAGATAGCGCAGTCCGAATCCGCCAGCGGTCAGCCTTTCGCGCACTGCTGGCTGCACAACGGAATGATCACCGTGGACGGCAAAAAAATGTCCAAATCCCTCGGGAATTTCTTCACCGTGCGCGACGCGGCGGAGGCATACGGCTATGAAAATATCCGAATGTTTATGCTTATGAGCCATTATCGCAGCCCGATCAACTATTCCGGCGAAATATTGATGCAGGCAAAAGCGGCGCTTGAACGCATAAAAACAGCGCGCGAGCGGCTGCTTTTCATATCCGAAAGCGGCGCGGAGGCGGGCGCGGACGACGGCTCAGGCTCCGCCGATATCGATTTTGCGCGGTATCGTGAGCGCTTCGCAGAGGCGCTGGACGACGATTTTAACACCGCCGACGCCATATCCGTGATATTTGAGCTTGTGCGCGAGGTAAACACCGCCGTTTCAGCCCCGCAGGACGCGCGCGCGGCGCTGGATGCGCTTGACGAGCTTGTAAATGTTCTCGGCTTGATTTACGGCGATAAGGCTGATTCAACTGACGCCGACGCCGAAAAAATTGACGCGCTGATATCAGAGCGCGCAGAAGCGCGCGCCACAAAGAACTGGGCGCGCGCCGATGAAATTCGCGATATTTTGAACGAGCTGGGCGTCGTCGTGGAGGACACCCCGCAGGGGGCGCGGTGGAAGCGGGGTTAAGCTCGCGTCGCGCTATGCGTTAAATGCCTCGTCGGCGGGCGCTGTGTACTCGCCGGAATTGTAATCGTAATACGGCTCGGTGGCGTATTCGGTGTATTCCGTATATTCGCCCTCGCTGTTATACGGCGCGGCGTACATTTCAAGCAGCTCCGCCGTCGCGGACGGTTCGGGAGTCTCGGGTGCCGCGTAGTACCCCGTAAACGCGGGCGCGGCTGACGTCTCAGGCTCGGCGGGGGCGGCGTATTGGTATTGCTCGGGAGTATATTGCGGCGGTTCGGCGTATTCGGGCATGGGCTCGCTCGTTGGTTCCGCCGTTCTTATTATCTCAAACACCGGTGTGGTGATAACCGGCTCGTGTACGGCGGGAGCCGGTTCGATTGCTACTTGTTCGATTTGCACTTGTTCAACGGGCGCGGCGGCAATCGCTTCGTAAGCAACCGGCTCCGGGGCGAGCGCTTCGGGCGCCGCGGGCGCTGACATTATGGGAGCGCGGATAATCGACGCCCTTTGGAGTTTTGGTTTTTCCGGCGCGGGCGCGGCAATACTCGGCGCGGGCGATATACTGCCGGTTTTATGCCCTATTTCGACAATTAATGCCACCTCGTTTTGCGTGATGGCGAGCTGCCGCGCAATATCATACTGCGGGACGCCGCGCGAAGCCATCTCCAGCACGGCTTTTCGATGTGAAACGCGCGCGGGTGCGGCGGGCTCCTCCGCCTCCGCGGCAGGCACTTCCGCCACCGGAGGCGGTGCGCTCACGGGTGATGCTTGCGCCGGAATTGTTATTTGGGAGGGCGATGCTGATATCGATGTCGATGCTACTACAAGCTCCGGCTCGGCGCACGATTTTGCCAGTCCGTCAAGGCGGTCACCCGTTTCGTGCAGGGTGTCCAGCAGCTCCTCCGCCTCTGAAAAGAAGGATCCGGACAGCGTTTCGATGTCACGGTATAGCTTTAATAGCCCGGATTCGCGGTCATTCAGCTCCCGAAGCCGCTTCTTTTTCGCGCCGGAGAGTATGATCGCGCCGAAGGATACAGCCGCTAAAACAAGCGCGAACACAAAGGCTGCAAACAGATAATATTCACCCATTATGAACAATTCCCTTCATTTGCTTACACGGTGATGTCGATAAACCGACCCTCGTCTGACAGCTCGGACAGCTCCATCAAATCAGAACCATCCCCCGTGCCGGATTCGTCCCCCGCGGAGGAGCCGAAGTAGTACGCGCCGCCGCCCTCGGCGTCGGGCTGCAGCCCCGTGCGCTCGTTTTTCTCCGGTGCCGTGACGCTCTCCGTTTTTTTCAGCGTTCGCGCGGCGCCCTCCGCGCCGTGAAGATCGCTGAGCAGGGCAGCGCGCTGTTGCTCCGCCGCCGCCGGACGCTGATATTCAATTGCCCTTGCGAGCATTATTTGGGCGTCTATTCCCCTCAGTGACATCCGCTTACGCTCCCTTCACGCGCTGATAAATCAATCCTGCTCAAGCGCCTCGCGCAGCTTTACTATAATCTTTGAATGCATCTGTGAAACGCGGGATTCCGTGACGCCGAGCGTATCGGCGATTTCGCGCAGCAGCAGCTTTTCATAGTAATACAGCGTGATGACAAGTCTTTCGCGCTCCGGCAGGGCTTCTATCGCCGCGACAAGGCGCTCTGTGAGGTCGCGCTCCAGCATCACGCTTTCCGGGGAGTCGTCCTCGTCGGCACGAGGCTCTATGGCTGTGCCGCTTTCCCCCAGGGCGTCCTCAAACCGCATCACATTAAACATATGCGAGCGGGCAAGCAGGCGATCCACCTGTTCCTCTGTAATGCCGAGCTTTGTGGCGATTTTCGCCTCCGCCATATCGGAATTGCCGGACGCCTCCAACTCGTCATATGCCTCTGTTACGGCGGAGATACGGCGGCGCAGGCTGGGCGGCGCCCAGTCCTGGCTGCGAAGATAATCGAGAATCTCTCCGCGCACGCGGGATACGGCATAGGTTTCAAACTTCACCCCGTGCGACAGATCGAATTTTTCAACGGCGTCTATAAGCCCCAGAATTCCGCAGCTTACAAGGTCGTCAAATTCGGCGACAGCGCCATATCGAGGCATCATACGTCGGACAAGCGTTTTCACCAGCCCCGTGTGGGCGAGCGTCAGCCTGTCACGCAGCTCCATATCGCGCGTTTCTGCGTATTCCACCCACAGCGCGTCGAGATCCTCGTCACGCTTCACTGTTACGGTCCCTCAACAAGGCGCTTTTGCTGTATGCGCCGCCGCTGCTGCTCGTATATGTATTTCGTAATCAAGTCGCGCTGTGAGAACGCCCCGAAAAATTCAAGTCCCACAAAATATTTTCGTGTCTCTGTGTGCAGCTGAACGCGCCTGACCTCTGCAATGGCAATCAGCGGCATATTTGTGCCGTGCGGCCATCGCAGATATACCTTTAGGGCTACGCGGTCGCCCGGCATATATTTTCGGGTGGTGCGAAGTGACAGCCCCGATATGCTGATGTCGCGCGTGGTTGACGGCTGCTCATACTGTGCGGCGCTGAACATCTCCAGCACGGCTTTGTCATAGGCGCTGACATCATACAGCCGCGTGAGGGCGTCGGGCATAGACCGCAGCATATCATCCGGCAGGTATCGCGCCTCAACCGTAAGCGAGACTGCCAGCCGGTAAAATTCGCGCCGCTGTTCCTTTCGCGGCTCGGACAAAACCTCCAGCATCACGGACGTGCCGGTGGCATATCTGCGAAACTCCCTGACACGTGTGGTGATGCAGAACTTGCCGTTTTCGCGGAAAAAGTACAGCATCACCTCCTGCTGCGAGGGGATAGGCACGATGCGTTCCTTCTCCATGGGTGCGGAGACGCGCAGCAGCGCGCCGTCCTCCTCCATGTCCTCGATATATGTCCTGTAGTCGGGACTTTTCCCGAATATGATATCAACCTTGTCTCCGATATGCAGCACGTTTTGTGCCATTGCTGTCATCCTTCCTTTCGTCGCCGCGCTGTTGCCGCGTTTTCCTCACGCAAATGTACCGCCGCCTGACGAAGCCCTAAGACTTCGGAAAAACTTTGTAAAGGCGTTTGCCGGTTCCTTCACCGGCGGAAGCTCAAGCAGCGCGCGCGCCACCGCGCGTATATCCTGAGCGAAGCGTGAATCCGGAGCCGATACCATAATCGGCACCTGCCGCTTAATGGAGCGGGGAACATCCGGCGCGTTCATGATGTCCCCGAGACAGTTCACCTCACGGTTGAGGTAGCGCAAGAGCACATCCTTGAATACACCCAGAACATGCGCCGCCTCCTTGCGGCTCTCCGTCTTATTCATTATAACATGAATCGGATGTAAATTGTCACGTTTCGCGATTGTTTTTACGAGAGCGTAGGCGTCCAGTATTGCCGTGGGCTCCGGCGTGGTCACTACGATTGTCTCTGAGGACGCCATAATAAGCTGCAGGACGCCGTCGTTTATGCCCGCGCCCGCGTCGCAAATGATGTAATCTATCGGCATATCAAGCCTTGTAAGTCCGCGGACAAGTCCCTGCAGCTGAGAGTCATCCAGGCGGATAAGCTCTGATAAGCCGTTGCCGCCGGAGATAAAGCGTACGCCATCATAGCTGATTTGAACAAGCTCGTCCAGACGGCGCTCGCCGCGCAGAAAATGGCTGAGGTTAAATTTTGTCTGCACGCCCAGCATAACGTCAACATTGGCAAGACCGAAATCGGCGTCCACGATAAGCACGCGGATGCCGAGCTGCGCCAGCGCCACCGAGAGATTTACGGCGATGGTGGATTTCCCGACACCGCCCTTGCCGCTTGCGAGGGTGATGACCTTTAATCCGCTTTTAACGCCGGTCATTTTTTCGCGGAGGCTTTGCGCCTGATCCGCTCTGATGTTATTCATAAAATCACCTAATCAGCAAGCTCGCTGTTTCCTCCGCGTCAAGGGGTTCTAAATCATCCGGGACAATTTGACCGGTTGTCACATAAGAAACGTGCTTTTTCGCGTACCACGCGAGGTTGAGGAGCATACCGCGGCTTTTCGTCTCGTCAAGCTTCGTGATGAGCAGTCTGTAGTCCTCGAAAAACGCGAAGGAATCGATTACCTCGCGCGCGGCGGAGAACGACGTCACGGCGGAAATGCACAGTAAAACGTCGTCCGGCTCCGCGATGCGTACTATACCGTCCAAGTCCTCGCGCTGGGAAGCGTCGCCCGGTCTTTTACCCGCGGTGTCTATAAAGACAAGGTCGCGGTCATGCATTTCCTCCAGCGCCTCTGCCACCTCATTCGTATTGTATACCATTTTGACGGGCATATCAAGTATATCCGCATATGTGCGAAGCTGCTCCTGCGCGCCGATTCTGTAGGAATCCGTGTTTATAATGCCGACCTTCATCTTTTGCTTGATAGAAAAATTCGCGGCGAGCTTTACAACGGAGGTTGTTTTCCCCACGCCCGTCGGACCGACGACAAGCACGACGCGCCGCTTGAATTTTTTGTGCGCTATCGGCTCGCCGGGACCCAGCTGCTCTGTGATAAGCTGGCGCATAACCTCTCCGGGTGAGGCGTCCGGACGCGTTTGCATTATCTCCGCCGCGCTGCGGCACAAGGCGTTAGCCAGCTCCTCGCGCACTTGGTTTTCCACCAGCTTGGTGGCGAACGGGGCAATCCCATCCGGATAATCGATGGTGAATTCGCGCTTGACCATAGAGAATTTGTCCATAAAGCCGCTTATCAGCCTGTCAAGATTATCAAGGCGGCTGTCTATGCCGCGCAGCTTTTCATCGGGCGCGTGCGGCGGCGGATTCAAAAGCTGCCCCGCGACAGGCTCGTCGGCGGCACGGAGCGACGATGTCGGCAGTGGGGCAGGCGCCGACACAGGGCGCGGCGGCGGGACTGTGCGCTCCTGCGTGATGCGCTGCGGCTGCTGTATGCGCGACTGCGTCATCGCGCGGCGGAATGAGCGGCGCTCGGGGTCATACGCCACCATAACCTCCAGCACGGGCTTTTTGAAAAGATTGCGAAGTCCCTTTTGCCGGACATGCTGGCTGGAGAGAATAAAGGCGTCGGAGCCCAGCTCGCGCTTTATCGTCTCTAAAGCCTCTTGCATATTGGCGGCACGATACCTTTGAACTTCCATTATAGCTTCACTACTCCTTCGGATCGGACGTCTGTCCCGGGATCAAGCTCGCTGTACGACATTACGTTGAGGTCGGGCGACAGCTGCTCCGTAATCTTGCGCACCTGACGGCGTACAAGGGGCGATACAAGAATAATCGGCGTTTTTCCGCGTTCCTTTACCGTCTCGACGCAATCCTTCAGCCGCTCGAAGATAGAGCGCAGGGTTCCCGGCTCAAGCGACAGATATGCCCCCTGCTCTGATTGCCTTGTGGATTCGGCGATAAGCTGCTCCAGCTGCTGGTCAAGCGTGACGGCGTAAGCTTCCCCGTCGGGGACGAAGCGTTTTGAAATCGTGCGTTTTAGGGCAGAGCGGACATATTCCGTCAAAAGCTCGGTATCGTGCGTGACGCCGCCGTAATCGCCAAGCGTTTCCACGATGGTTGTAAGGTCGCGTATCGGGATGTCCTCGCGCAGAAGATTTGCCAGCACGCGCTGAAGCTCGCCCAAGGAAAACATTTTCGGAATAACCTCGTCCACCAGCGCCGGTTGCGTGGTTTTAAGGTTGTCAACAAGCCGCGCGACGTCCTGACGGCTGAGCAGCTCGTGCGCGTGGCGGCGCAGCACGGTGGTCATATGCGTTGCAATAACACTGGGCGGGTCAACGGTGGAATAACCCGACAGCTCCGCCTGCTCGCGCTCAGTTTTCGGCACCCACAGGGCAGGCAGTCCGAAGGTCGGCTCTACTGTCGGTATGCCGAAAATTTCATCGTCCGTGTCGTCGGTGGCGATGGCAAGCAGGTGGTCGATCATCACCTTGCCGCTGGCGACCTCCACGCCCTTGATGGTGATCACGTATTCGTTCGGGGCAAAGCGCACGCTGTCGCGCAGGGTAATCTGCGGGATGAGAATACCGAGGTCAAAGGCGCATTGATTGCGCACCATAATGAATCTGTCAACGAGGTCTCCGCCCTGCGAGGCATTAATCAGCGGGATAAGGCTGTAGCCGAACACGAACGATATAGGCGGCACGGTGAGCTGCTCCAGCGGGGATTTTGTTTTGCGCTTTTCCTTTTCGCGCGCCTCAACCTCCGCCGTTTCCGCCTGCGCCAGCGCGCGGGTATGCCGCGACCGCGCAAGCGCCCCGCCGATTATCAGCGCCGCGGCGATTATCAGCATCGGCAGCTTCGGCAAGCCGGGGACAAAGGACACGACGATAACCAGCACACCCGCCAGAATCAACGCCGAGGGCTGCGCGATTATCTGCGACGCCGTTTCCTCGCCAAAGGCGACGCCGCGCCCCGAGCGCGTAACGATTATGCCGGACGCCATAGACACCAACAGCGCCGGAACCTGAGAGACAATGCCGTCGCCGATTGTCGCCAGCAGATATATGCGCGCTACCTCACCGACCGAGCGGTTCATCGTCACCACGCCGATAATTAACCCGCCGACGATATTGACAAGCGTGATGATAACACCCGCGATGGCGTCGCCCTTCACGAACTTGGACGCGCCGTCCATAGCCCCGTGAAAATCCGCCTCAAACGAAATTTCCTGACGGCGCTCGCGCGCCTCGTTTTCATCAATGATGCCGCTGTTCAAATCGGCGTCGATTGCCATCTGCTTGCCGGGCATCTCGTCCAGCGTGAAGCGTGCCGTGACCTCAGCCACGCGCTCCGCACCCTTTGTGATAACAAGAAATTGAATTACCATTATAATCAGGAATATGATGACGCCGACGACAAGATTCTGCCCGATGACTATGCCGCCGAAGGTTTTTATCACGTTTCCGGCGTCGCCGCCGTTCAGCAGGATAAGGCGCGTTGTGGAAAGATTAAGCGCGAGACGGAACAGCGTCACAAACAGCAGCAGCGTGGGGAAAACGGAAAACTCCAGCGGCTCGTTGATATACAAGGAGAACAGGAGAATGATGATGGAGATTGAAATGTTTATAATTAGCAGCGTGTCCATCACGACGGCTGGCAGCGGGAAAATGATTATGAAGACCACCGCCAAAACGGTTGCCGCCACTGTAATATTTGATAACTTCAATCTGCTGATCATCCGACTTTGTTCCTCTTTCTGTAGATGGTGACGAGCAGGTCAGCCACCACCTGAAAAAATTCCCTCGGTATCATATCGCCTACATCGCACGCCTCATAAAGCGCGCGGGCAAGCGGAGGGTTCTCTATCAGCTCGACGCCGTATTCGGCGGCGCGCTCGCGAATAATACGGGCAATGCGGTCGGCGCCCTTCGCAACAACTACGGGCACCCCGGCTTCCGTGGCGTCATATTTCAACGCGACGGCGTAATGCGTCGGGTTCGTAAGCACGAAGTCCGCCGTTTGAACGGCGCGCAGCGCGCTGCGCAGGCTGAGCTGACGCATACGCTGACGTATGCGGGCGCGAATTTGCGGGTCGCCCTCCTGCTCCTCCTCCTCGTCCTTGCGCTCCTGCTTCGTCATCATCAAATCCTTTTCGTATTTGCGCCACTGGAACAAATAATCCCCGGCGGCAATGACGGCGAACACCAGCGCCATCTTCAGCGCGAGCGTAAAGGCGGCGTTCATAATATGCAGAAACGCGGGACCGACATCGCGCCCCATATAATCCGGGAACGACATAATCATCTTGCGATAATCCGAATAGGCAATCCACGCCAGCACTGTTATCTTTAATATAGACTTCGCCAGCTCCATCAGCGTGCGCGTGGAAAATATGCGCGAGAAGCCTTGAATGGGGCTTATCCTGCTGAGCTTCGGCGAAAGGGGCTTCGTGGTGAAGAGAAACCCGACCTGTAAAAGGTTGATGGCAAGCCCCGCCAGCGCCGCCGTCGCAAGAATCGGCAGCAACATAAGCGCCATATCGATCAGCGTCCTGCCCAGCATATTGCGGAACACCCCGCCGGATAACTCGCCCAGACCGAGAATTGTACTCGCCGAAAGATAATTGCGGCACATCACCGCCAGCTTTTCCGTAAGCCCCGGCCACACAAGCAGCAGCATCGCGAACATAACAGCGGAGCAAAACGCGGTGTTTACCTCCGAGCTTTTCAGCACCTGACCCTCAAGGCGGGCTTCCCGGCGCTTTTTTTCGGTTGCTTTTTCGGTTTTTTCACTCGCGCCCTGCTGTGCCAAGAACAATCCCCCCTTTCGTAGAAATAATAATCAAATAACGGCTCCGCGGAGCCTTATCCGGCGGCGAAGGTCGAGAACACGCGGTCGAGCGATTCCCATATGCCGGAGAAAATATTTGAGCTGAAATTGATGAACGCGGGAATGGAAATCATCAAAATCACAAAGCCCACAAGCGTCTTTACCGGTACGCCGACGACGAACACGTTCACCTGCGGCACGGTACGCACAAGCACCCCGAAGGCAAGCTCTAAAATCATACCGGAGGCGATTACCGGCATCGCCACCATCACCCCCAGGGTGAAGCTGCGCGTAAACACCTCAACGGCAGCCGTGCCCACGGCGGGCGTAATGACGAGAGACCCGACCGGGAGCTTATCAAGCGTGAGATAAATCAGCTCGATGAGTCGCATATGCCCGTCAACCCCGAAAAACACGATCAGCAGAATGACATTCAAAAGATTGCCGAGCATCGGAATTTGCGTGGCGTTCTGCGGGTCATATACGTTTGCCATACCCAGACCGATTTGCATATCAATCATCTGCCCGGACACGAACACAAGAGAAAAGAACATATTCGTCACGAACGCAAGCGCGATACCGAGCAGCAGCTCCTTGGCAAGAACTATGAAAAACCCGATAAGCGACGAATATTCGATAGCGGAGACCGGAATCGGCGCTGCCGTAAAAAACAGATACGCGAGCGCCGCCGTAAGCGCTATCTTGACACGGGCGGGGATGATGCCGCGCCCGAAGATGGGGGACGAGATGATAAGCCCCGAAACACGAAACAACAGCAGGACAAAATAGTCCGCGTTGGTAAGAATCCGTTCAACCGCGCTTTCCATACCGCTTACTATCCGATGCCGGACGCGACGGAGGCGAACATACGCAGCGTAAAGCCCTCAAGCGTATTCATAATGAACGCGCTGAACAGCAGCAGCGCGAGCAGCACCGCGACGATTTTGGGGACAAAGGCAAGCGTTGATTCTTGAATCTGCGTCGTCGCCTGAAAGATAGAGATGATAAGCCCCACGACAATCGCCACGGCAAGCATCGGGGAGGCGGCGATAATCACGGTGAAAATCGCATCCCGCATCGTTGTTATTACTTCAGCCTGTGACATCCCAAAAGCCCCCTTGTCTCATCGTTTCGTGCCCGCGCCTGTCTTAACTACCCGGCATTATCCGGCATTATCCTGCAATACCTTGCATTACCCTGCCCCGTCAGCCAAAGCTGGATACAACCGTGCCGATAACAAGCTGCCAACCGTCCACCATCACAAAAAGCATCACCTTAAACGGCAAAGAAATCATCGCCGGCGGCAGCATCATCATGCCCATCGCCATCAGCGTGGAGGCGACAACCATATCGATTACGATGAACGGTATGTAGATATAAAAACCTATTCGGAAGGCGGTTTTTATCTCGCTTGTCATAAACGCCGGAATAAGCGCGCTTGTCGGTATATCGTCGGGGGAGTCCACCGGGGTATCCTGTCCGGAGAGCTTCATAAAAAAGGTGAGGTCGGAATTTTGCGCCTGACGGAACATAAATTCCCGCGTGGGGACAAGAGCCCGTTCAAAAAATTCTGTCTGCGTAATCTCCCCGGCGGAGTACGGCTTATACGCGTCCTCATACACCTCTGTAAACACGGGCGCCATCACAAAAAACGTCAGGAACAACGACAGCCCGATGATAACCTGATTCGGCGGCGTCTGTTGCATACCCAGCGCGTTGCGGATGAAGCCCATTACAATCACAATGCGCGTGAAGCCCGTCAGCATAATGATGATGGTCGGCAGCAGCGTCAGCACTGTCAGCAGGATGATGATATCCACCGTCTGAGTGCTTTCGCCGAAAAGCGTTCTTACAAGGTCGGCTATGGTTCCGGTCATAGCTCCCCGTCACCTCCTCTGCGCTCGTCGCCGCTGTCGGCGGTGGTATCATCGGCGGTGGTATCGGAATCTCCGTCGCGCCTCCCGAGCCTTGATGCGATAAAGCCGGGTATGCCCCCGGCGTCGCGCGCGGAGCGCGCCAGCGCGTCCCGAAAGCTCATTTTGGGAGAAGCGTCATCGGACGGCGCGCGTTCTTCATATTCGGTAAGCTCATATGTATCCAGCAGCGCCGCGCCACCGGCGGCGAGCGCGACGATATAGACGCGACCGCGCACCTCTATGATGGCAAACGACTGATCCTTCGACAGGGCGAATCTGTCGCGCAGCTTAATATCACGTCCCGAGCGCATTTTCAGCCCGCGCGAGCCGATAAAATGCGTCACGTAATAAGCCGCGGCGATGATAGCCGCCACGCCGATGGCAAACAGCACTGCGTCAAGCATCGGCGCTATACCTGCATACGTATGATGTCGTTGTAAGCGTCAAGAACCTTGTTGCGGATTTGCAGGGCAAGATTCAAGGCGATTTCTGCCTTTTGCGCGTCAAGCAGCAAGCCGGACATATCGTCCGTCTGACCGGACAGCAGCTCGATGGACGAAATTTTATCCGATGCGTCGGTTGCCCTTGCCGTCTCAAAGCTCTCTTTCAGCATATCAGAGAAAATGCCGGCTGCGGCTTCGTCCGCCTCCGGTTTTTTCACCGAGACAGGCGCGGGGGATAATAGCGAGGTAATGCTTGCTGAAATGGGGTCTAAAGCCATGTTAATGTGCCTCCTTATAATTGTCTGCGATTATTTGCGAAATTATTTGCCGATCTCAAGTGTTTTAAGAGCCATATCCTTAAATCCGTTTATCGCCGTGATGTTTGCTTCATACGCCCTGTAGGCGCTCATCATATCCACCATTTCCTGAACGACGTCAATGTTCGGCATACGGACATAGCCGTCCTCCCCGGCATCCGGGTGCGAGGGGTCGAATTGAAGCTTAAACTCGGACTGATCCTCTCCGATTTCCACGACGCGCACGCCGCCGACGGCTGTATCCGCCTTGCCGCCGGAAATATCGCCGTACTTGCCTCTAAACCTGCCAAACGCGCGCTCAGAGCGGCTCATTGCCGCGTTGAAGTCGTTCTTTTCATCCGTGATGGATTGATACACGACGTATTTTCGGCGATAGGGTCCGCCGTCCGCCGTCCGCGTGACGCTGGAGTTCGCGATGTTTTCAGACACCACATCCATACGCAGCCGCGTGGCTGTCAGTGCTGACGCCGAAATGTTCATTGATTCAAGAAATGCCATAATTACCCCCAAATGTTTTTCACACAATGTTTTTTGCGATTATTTTACGCCGGGCGTTATTTGCCCTCGTTCACCGCCATTTTTATTCTTGTCAGCTCGCTGTTCAGCTTTGCCAGCACAGTGCTGTAATACAGACTGTTCTGGGCGAACTTGACGTTTTCGGACTCGATGTCCACATTGTTGCCGTCCATACGAATGGACGTCGCGTCATTCACGACGACGCGGGGCGAAATGTCCCGAATATCCTGCACCACAGCCTTGCCGCCGATTTTAATGTGGCGCGCGTTCGTGACGCGCCCCTCCAGGCGCGGCAGCTCGTCCGCGCCCGCGATAGCCTCCGCGAGCAGGGACTCAAACTGAACGTCGGAGCCCTTAAAGTCGGGAGTCTCGGCGTTGGCGATATTGTTGCGAATAACGGAATCCCGCATCCACGCCGCTTCAAGCCCTTTTTGCAGCGTGTCTACGGAGCCCCAAAGCTTGCTCCACATAGGAATGCGCCTCCTTTTGGATTATTATATCATATTTTTATGCGGTTGTCTACTTAAAAATTACTGCATTCGACAATAAAAACAAAAAAGAGCGGGTTTAGGGGGGTGTTCGGCTTGCGCCGCAAGGGTGTTTGGCGAATCCCCGTCTTCCTGCCGCCCCGCGGCGACGGCGGAAAAGGCCGCCCGCAGCCGGGCTTTACGCGCAGCGGATTTCATCGAGAGTACATATTCTCCGCTTTCACTCGATGATGTCCTCCACAGAGCCGACACTGTCCGAGCCGCCTGCGTTGGCGCTGTTTTGGTACGCGTAGTTCGGGTTTGCTCTTGTTATCGTGTTGCCTATGCGGTAGCCGAGTCCGTTGTAGATGTACGCGCTCGTTTCGCCTTTGCTGTTCGCGCCCACGGATAGCCTGTTCGTTGCGTCGTAGATGTATTCCTCAGTGACTTGC
>JAIRRO010000085.1 GCA_031255955.1 Oscillospiraceae bacterium | reverse complement strand
AGTCGCGCTTTTCTTCGCCCAGCAGAATTTTTATAAGCGTTGTTTTGCCGGAGCCGTTGGCGCCAAGCAGCGCGATGCGCTCACCGCCGCGTACCGCCGCCGCGATATCCGTGAAAAGGGTTTTGCCGTCAAACGCTCTTGTAAGCCCTTTGAACTCCAATGCCATCGCGCCCTTAAACTCGCGCTCGGAGAACGCTCCGCGCAGGGATTTATCGCGCTCGGGGCGCGCTGTGCCCGCGCTTTGCAGGTGTTCTATGCGGCTCTCCACGGCTTTGGCTTTTGTGATCATCTTTTCTGTCGCCCATGAGCGCATACGGCGCGCGGAGGCTTCCAAGCGGTGAATTTCCGTCTGCTCAGCTTCGTATTTTTTTTGCTGCTCATCCAATCGGCGGCGCTTTTCCGCGACATAAAAGGTATACGCCCCGCTGTAAAGCTCCGCCTTGCCGTTCACCAGCTCGACGATGCGGCTGACGGAGCGGTCGAGAAAATACCGGTCGTGCGATATCACAAGCGCCGTGCCCTTGTATTTATCCAGATAGCCTTCCAGCCACTCCACGGCGCGCATATCAAGATGGTTCGTCGGCTCGTCAAGCAGAAGAATATCAGTGTTTTCGAGAATAAGGCGCGCGAGGTTGACGCGCGTTTTCTCTCCGCCGGAAAGGGAGGAAAAGCGTTGCCCGCGTTGAGCCTGCGGGATTTCAAGTCCGTTGGCGACGCGATTAACCTCGGAATCGATGACGTACCCGCCGCTGTTTTCATAGTCAGAGGCGAGGGAATCATATTCGCGCAGCAGCGCGTCGGGGGATTCCCCGCGCTCCATATCGCGTTCTATAGCCTCCATGCGCTCACGGATGCGGAACAAGCGCTCATACGCCGAGCGCAAAACATCCTCCGTCGTAAACGCCTCGGGATAGACGGGGATTTGCGATATAAGCCCAAGCCTTTTTGAGGGCGCGACGATAACATCGCCCTCGTCCGTTTCAAGTTCGCCGACAATCAGGCGAAATACCGTGGTTTTTCCGGCGCCGTTGGCGCCCAAGAGACCGACATGCTCTCCGGCGTTTATCTCGAAGCTCAGTCCGTCTAAAATATTTTCGCCCTCGACGAAGGCTTTTACCGCGTTCTTTACGGAAATGTCAATCATCGCGCGTACTCTCTCCGGCGGCGATTAAACGCCGCGCGTGTTTATATATCGGTGCGGGAAGCTATTGCCGCTTGCGCCGCTGCGAGTCTGGCTATCGGCACGCGGAACGGCGAGCAGGAGACATAGTCAAGCCCCACCATGTGGCAAAATTCCACGGAGGACGGGTCGCCGCCGTGCTCACCGCAGATGCCGATTTTCAAATCAGGGCGGGCGGAGCGACCGAGCTTAACGGCTGTTTCAACCAGCTTGCCGACGCCGTCGCGGTCAAGGCGCTCGAAGGGATCGGATTCCAAGAGCTTCTTTTTGTAATAAGCGTCAAGGAATTTTCCGGCGTCATCGCGTGAGAAGCCGAAGGTCATTTGCGTAAGGTCGTTCGTACCAAAGGAGAAAAACTCCGCGTCGCGCGCGATTTCGTCCGCCGTTAGGCAGGCACGCGGTATTTCTATCATCGTGCCGACCTTGTATTTAAGCTGCATTCCGCTGTCCGCGATTATGGCGTCAGCGGTGTCGGTGACGATTTTTTTGACATAGCGCAGCTCGCGCGGCTCGCCGACAAGCGGTATCATAATTTCGGGAACTATCTCGCGTCCGGGGTGTTTTTTGGAGAATGCAATCGCGGCTTTTATGACGGCGCGGGTTTGCATCTCGGCAATCTCGGGATATGTAACGGCAAGGCGGCAGCCGCGGTGTCCCATCATGGGGTTCGCCTCGCGCAGCGCGGAGATTATCGCTTTTATATCGGCGACGCTTTTGCCGATGTCGCGGGATAGCTGCTCGATATCGCGCTCCTCTGTGGGGACAAATTCGTGCAGCGGGGGGTCTAAAAACCGTATGGTGACGGGCAGACCGTCCATCGCCTCATAGATGCCTTCAAAGTCGCTTTGTTGCATAGGCTCCAGCTTAGCTAAGGCGCGCTCGCGTTCCTCCTGCGTGTCGGCGCAAATCATCTCGCGGATGGCGGGGATTCTGTCCTCCTCAAAGAACATATGCTCTGTGCGGCAAAGCCCGATGCCCTCCGCGCCGAATTCGCGCGCGCGCGCGGCGTCACGCGGGGTGTCTGCGTTTGTTCTGACATTAAGCGTGCGGTATTTATCCGCCCAGCTCATCACGCGGGCAAAATCGGCTGAAAGCGTTGCGTCCGTGGTGGCGATTTCACCGGCGAATATCTCGCCCGTGGAGCCGTCGAGAGAAATCCAGTCGTTTTCCGTGTAGGTTTTTCCGGAAAGCTCAAATTCACGCGCGTCCTCGCGCATTACGATACCGCCGCACCCGGCGACGCAGCATTTTCCCATTCCGCGCGCGACAACCGCGGCGTGAGAGGTCATGCCGCCGCGCACGGTTAAAATGCCCTGCGCCGCCGCCATACCTTCAATATCCTCCGGGGATGTCTCCAAGCGGACTAAAATTACGCGCTCACCGCGCGCGGCGCGGTGCTTTGCGTCCTCCGCCGTAAAGGCGACGCGCCCGGAGGCAGCGCCGGGGGAGGCGGCAAGCGCCCTACCGATAACGGCGGCGCGTTTGCGCGCGGCTGGTTCAAACTGCGGGTGAAGCAGCTCGTCCAGCGATTTTGCGTCCAGCATCATAACAGCCTGAGACTCCGAAAGCGCGCCCTCGTCCACAAGGTCGCACGCTATTTTTACGGCGGCGGTGCCTGTGCGCTTACCGTTTCGGGTTTGCAACATAAAGAGCTTTCTGTCCTCAATCGTAAACTCCATATCCTGCATATCGCGATAATGCGCCTCAAGCGTGGCGCAGATGCGCGTGAATTCATCGTAGGCTTGCGGCATAACCTCGCGCAGCATATCAATGGATTGCGGGGTGCGTATTCCGGCGACGACGTCCTCACCCTGCGCGTTCATCAAAAATTCGCCGAAGATTTTCTTTTCGCCCGTCGCGGGGTTTCGCGTGAAAGCCACACCTGTGCCGGAGGTTTCGCCGAGGTTGCCGAACACCATTTCCTGCACATTTACAGCTGTACCCCAAGAACCGGGGATGTCGTTCATACGGCGATAGACTATGGCGCGCTCGTTGTTCCACGAACGGAACACGGCTTTCACAGCGCCGATAAGCTGCTCGCGCGGGTCGTCGGGGAAGTCTGTACCTGTTTTTTCGTGATATACGGCGCGGAAGCGCTCTGACAGCTCGCGCAGATCAGCCGCCGAAAGCTCCACATCCTGCGTCACGCCGCGCAGCGCTTTCATATCGTCGATATGCCGCTCAAAGAGCTTTTTATCGATCTCGCAGACCACATCGGAATACATCTGTATAAAGCGTCTGTAGCAGTCCCACGCCCACCGTTCGTTACCGGAACGGCGTGCCATTGTCTCCGTGGCGCCGATATTAAGTCCGAGATTAAGGATCGTATCCATCATGCCCGGCATGCTGGCGCGCGCGCCGGAGCGGACTGACACAAGCAGGGGGGTATCCTCCCCGCCAAAGCGCTTGCCCGTCTCGCGCTCAAGCCATTCCAGCCCGCGGAGTACCTCAGCCTCAATTTCCGGGGCGATACGCTCTCCGTCGCCGTAATAGCGCGCGCAAGCCTCCGTTGTAACGGTAAAGCCGCGCGGCACAGGCAAGCCGAGATTCGTCATCTCAGCCAAATTAGCGCCCTTGCCGCCAAGCAGATCCTTCATCGAGCCGCTGCCATCAGAGAAGCGGTAAACGTATTTTACAGACACCCTCGTCACTCCCGAATTGATATAAATTTTGCCGCGATTTGACGAAGGATACTATAACATAGCCTGCCGCGCGCTGTCAAGAGGGTGGGTGGGCGATATGGTCGGGTTCTTCCATAGCGCGAAAGGGCTATTCACCGGGGATGGCGTTGCCGCCCCAGCCGATGTTTAACAGTGTCCAAGTGACTTCAAGTCCTTGCTCAAAAAATCTTAAAATTTTTATCATAGCGTCCGCCTTCTTATTACAAGGCTGTTCTGCTGTTTCATTCCGTCATCTCCGGTTAATCCTTTTTCACTCCGCAGTATAGCACGAGGCACGCCGCTTGTAAAGCCGGGGCGGCTATCGGGCTCTTGAAAACTTACTTATAAAATCAGGCATTTTGCCGTGAAAAGCATAAATAGATGCGAGGGATAGTAGATGTAGAAAAACCACCTCGAATACTCGCCCCGTTCGCCGTTGTACAGAAGAACAAAAACCGTGCTGAAACAGCTCACTGCCCAGTGCATAATATAATGGAGCGACACTCCGAAGTCCGGGTTGAGCCAACCGAGGCGCGAACCGTTCCAAGAAGCATAACCCAAATAGAAAACCGTAGACCACAGCAAAATTATTACTGCGCTCTGTCTGCGTCGATGGAACAGATATAGCACGAAAATCAATAACACTCCCCACGCCCCATACGATGTGTGTAAATAAGCAGCAATAAAGGAGCACGCCGCCAAAACAGGCAATGCAATGAAAATCGCCCAACTGTTTTTTATACATTTCAACCGCTTGAAAGTGAAAACAGGCAGCGCCCCAAGCAATAGCGTTACAAAAATATTATCAGGATTAGAAAGAGATGCGAATGATTCCTTTACTAGCTGCCAATCCAAAAGCCGTGGGGAGGTACTAAACGCCAAATGGTAAATAGGCTGTGAAATCACGGCAAATATCGCGAGACGCAACATATATTTTGGTACACTTCGGGCTTTGCAGCATCCCTCGGCTACCATAAACGCGAATAACGGGAACGCGATACGTCCAACGACTTCCATAGATAGTATTATATTGGCTGTCGTCGACAAAGCATTGGGAAATATGAGCAAAAACGTCAATTGCCCGAGTATCTTAGCGGCGTGGTCAATGGTCATTGCAAGGAGCGCCACAAGCTTTAGTTTAAATGAGGACATCCGTTGATAACAACTTCTTTCTAAAATAATGACTAGTGACTCGTTTGTAGCGGTTTCAACGAACTTAATTTCATTTGGAATTGTCGTCATCTGTGCTAAGTTTATTGAATGCTACGTGAGTTTTGTTTGCATTGGCAATAATACATCAAAATGGATACGGTACAGATATTCTATCCGCATGTTCCCGCCGCTTTTGCCCGTTTTTTCCTTGCCGACGCTTTATACGCGCTCCGCCGGGGCGCGGGCGGTTGTCCGAGTTTTTTTGCTGACCGCCTCTTAAATATCCTGTCAGTATATATAACGTTCCGGAAACGGCAAAACCCTACAAGATTTGAAAAAATATTTTTTAGTTTTGAAAAAGCCTTGAAGCTGCAAGGGTTATTTCTTGACCGATTGCGCGACAGCCATCAGTGTATCCGCGGAAATTTGCGAGTGCAGCTCAAACATCACGCTGTCACGCATCCAGACGATGGCATTGTCGGACAACTCATCCGTACTCATAAATATATGGTACTTCACTCCGCCGACGGTTACGGCATCGTATTGGATATCGTCGTTATTGACCACCATCGTAGAATCGGCTGAGTATGTCAAAGTGATGCCGACGCCCGCGTCGTTCGCGTAAACCATCTGCGTAATATCGCCGACGATCATAGTTTCCTGCTCGGCGAAACCCGCCGGCAGAAATTCAGGTCGCCATATATCCGGCGAAATATTCTCATCACTACCCTCGCCCATATCTTCCGCGGAAAACCTTGTGAAGCTGTCAAACCACTGCGATATCATCGTCGCTACGGCTGCGCGAACCGGCTGAGAGGTCAGCAGCAGACCGAAAGAGAGCGCGAAGACAACCGCGACGACCGCCACCGCCGCGCGCAAATATCCACCCGCGGTTTTTGCACGGACGCTGTAAAACATCTGCGGCAGCTTTATTCGCGTACGCTTGCGCCTGAACAGTTTTTTCATTCGCGTGTTATGCCTGTCCGAGAAAGTGTACATCTTCCGCAATTCCTCGTCGGGCGGGATTTGTGCCAGCTCTTTTTCAAAGCTCGCGACGACCGCTTTACGCAACAACCCATCAAGTTCTTCGTCAGTGATATCCATATTTACTCCTTAACTGCCTTTCGCGGCAGGAGGCGTCTTTTTTGTTGACGCCTGTCTGCGTATTTTTTGCTTTGCCCGCGCTATGCGGACCTCCACGGTCTTCTCTTTAATGCCCAGTGCTTCGGCGATTTCCGTGTAAGACTGCCCTTGTACGTATTTCATCAGCAATATCTGCTGGCTGATATCGTCGAGAGCGTCCAAATATTCCGTAGCGCGCCCAAGAGTGAGCTCGCCGAGAGCAAGCGCCTCCGTATCAGCGCGTCTGTCCGCGGGAAGCTCGTCTATCTCGTCGGTCGATATAAGCTCCGCGCGTTTGTTCTTTCGGAGGATGT
>JAIRRO010000016.1 GCA_031255955.1 Oscillospiraceae bacterium | reverse complement strand
AATAGACCAATCGCGCGGATAATTCCGCGAATAATTCAATGAATCTCAAAAGTGCCTTTATTATATCAAACCCAAGTGGGCTTATCAAGAGAAACTTCCCCGCTCCCCGCGCGGTCTTGCCCTTTTCCCGCCGCTGTTATATAATGCCCTATGTATGCGGCGCGTGGCGGCTGAGCTTTTGCCGCCTGAGAGGAGGCGTTCTTGTATGCCGAAGCCGACGAAGGACGATAACCCCCACCAGCTCTCGTTGTTTGATACGCTTGCGGATTCCATACTCGGTGACGGAACCGCGAACACTGTTGCGCGCGGTGTTGCGCAGGCTGTTAAGGATATGCTGTCAGAGCTGCGAGCCTCCCCCGCGGCGCGCGCCCGTTTGGAGCAGCGCGAAGTGCAGCGCGCGGAGCAGCAGCGACGGCGGGCTGCGCAGGCGGAGCTTCAAAAGCAATTCCAAGAGGCGCAGAAACGCCAACGGGAGGCTATGGAAAAGCTCCGCGCGGACGCCCTTGCGGAAAAGCAGCGGCGCATAGAAGAATCCGAGCGCCAGCGGCTCGCCGAGGAGGCGCAGCGCGCAGAGCAGCAGCGGCTGCTGGAGGCACAGCTCCGCGCGGAGCAAGCCGAACACGCCGCGCGCGTCACAAGTATGGACTTGCCGACGGATTGGGTCGGCGCGTTCGCCGATGACGAGCGCGTTTTCGGCGTATACGCCGAATCCCCCGCGGACGGTCTTATCAAATCGCTTACAGAGCTTGGCAGGGTGGACATCGAATACATCAGCCAAATAAGCGGCGTATCCATACAGGACACCCTGACGGCGCTGCGGGGCAGCATCTATCAAAACCCCGACACGTGGAACGAGTGCTTTTATAAAGGCTGGGAAACCAGCGACGAATATCTCTCCGGCAACCTCCTGCGCAAGCTGAAAACGGCGCGCGACGCCAACGAAAAATACTTCGGCTATTTTGAAGCCAACATCACGGCTATCGAAGGCGTCCTCCCGACGCCGCTCACCGCGGACGAAATTTACATAACGCTCGGCTCGCCGTGGGTGCCGCCCGATATAATCAACGCCTTTATCGCCCATCTGACCGGGTTTCATCCGAATATTAATCTGTTTTTAACGCGGTACGAGCATGTGACGGGCGTGTGGAGGATTTCGCATAAGGGACAGTTCTCAAATAATCCGAGGATCAATAGGGTTTACGGAACCAAGCGCATGAACGCGCTGCACATTCTGGAGCGGACGCTTAATATGCGGACAATCACCATTTACGACACCGTGAAAAAGACGGAAAACGGCACGCTGAAGGAGGTGCGGATACCGAACCACGAGGAAACCATCGCCGCCGGGGATAGGCAGCGGCAGATGATTGTAGAATTCAAACGCTGGGTTTGGAGCGATGAGACTCGGCGGCAACGACTTGTGGATATATACGTCGAAAAATTCGGCGGAGTCCGCCGACGTGTATTCAACGGTGATTTTTTGACGCTTCCGGGACTGCACGCGCGGCTTTATGACTATCAGCGCGCCGCCGTCGCCCGCATCCTTCTGACTCCGAACACCCTGCTGGCGCACGACGTCGGCGCGGGAAAAACATTCATTATGATTGCCGCCGGAATGGAGCTGCGGCGGATGGGCATATCAAAAAAGAACATCTATGTTGTGCCGAACAACATCGTCGGGCAATGGTTGGAAATGTTCAAGACTCTTTATCCCGATTCGAATGTTCTCGCCGTAGCTCCGCGCGATTTCATACCGCAAAAGCGCCGCGCCGTGCTGGAGAAAATCCGCGACAACGATTATGACGCCGTAATTATGGCGTATTCCAGCTTCGAGCTTATTCATTTCTCGCTCGACTACCGCCGCCGCGAAACCGAACGCCTCTCAAACGAGCTGATGGCGGAGCATACCCGCTATCAGCGCGGAGCGCCCACATCCGAGCGTCTGAAGGCGCGGATGAAGAAATACGCGCGGGATTTGGCAAAGCTCAAGGAAGAAATCGAGGCGGCGGAGCAGACACCCGCGGACGGCGCGCCCCCGATATATTTTGAGGATTTGGGACTAAACACAATTTTTCTCGACGAGGCGCACAATTACAAAAACGTCAGCATAGACAGCAAGGCGGACAACATCCTGGGCGTCAACAAAACAGGCTCTGTGAAGTGCGACGAAATGCTTGCCAAAATTCAATTTGTCCAGCGCGCGAACAACGGACGCGGCGCGGTGTTCGCCACGGGAACGCCCATCACGAACAGCGTCACCGATATCTATACAATGCAGCGGTATCTGCAATCGGGGGAGCTGCGGTTTTTGGATATCGAGCTGTTTGACAACTGGGCTATGACGTTCGGCGAGCGCGTCACGGAGTTTGAAATTGACGTCGATACGACGACATATCGCTTGGCGACGCGCCTCTCCAGATTTCACAATCTGCCGGAGCTGACGGCGCTTTTCGCGCAGGTCGCGGATTTTCATTCGGTTCCGGCGGACGATTTGCCCGAAAACGAGGGATATATGGACGCCCCCATCGAGCAAACGCCCGTCCTGCGCGAATATATACAAGCGCTCTCAAAGCGCGCCGAGGACGTCCGCTCCCGCCGCGTCTCACGCAAGGAAGACAATATGCTTAAAATCACGACGGACGGACGCAAGGCGGCGCTTGATATCCGCCTCATAAATCCAAACGAGCGCTTCACCACGGACAGCAAGGCGTTTTCCTGCGCGGAGCAGATTTATACCCTGTATCGCGAAACGGAATCCGACCGCCTGACGCAGCTGGTGTTCTGCGACAGCAGCACGCCGAAGGCAGAGTTTAATATGTACCACGAATTAAAGCGGATTTTGACAGAGCTGGGCATCCCGGAGGGCGAAATTGAATTTGTCCACAACCACGACACCGAAAAACGGCGCACAGAGCTTTTTGAGCGTATGCGTGACGGCGAAATACGCGTCCTGCTCGGCTCGACCTTTAAGCTCGGCATCGGCGTAAATGTCCAGCGGAAGCTGATGGCGGTGCATCATCTGGATGTGCCGTGGCGACCGTCCGATATGGTTCAGCGTGAGGGACGTATGCTGCGGCAGGGGAACGAAAACGACAGCGTCCGCGTGTTCCGCTATATCACGAAGGGCAGCTTCGATGCGTATTCGTGGCAGCTTTTAGAGACAAAGCAGCGCTTCATATCACAGCTGCTCAGCGACACCGTCGCGGAGCGCGACGCCTCCGATATTGATGACGTCGTGCTGAGCTATGCGGAGGTTAAGGCTCTCGCCGTGGGGAATCCGTTGATAAAGCGGCGCGTGGAAACAGCCAACGAGCTGGGGCGCCTTATCACGCTGCGCCGCAAGCTGAGTGACACTGACGCCTCTATGCGGCAGGAGCTTGACGCGCTCCCCGCGAAAATTGAGGCGCACCACGCGTTTCTTGAAAAGGCGGAGCAGGACGCCCGGCACTACGCGGAGAATAAAATTGAAGTCTCCGAGATGACGAATCACCGCGAGCTCGGGCAGATGATTCTGGACGCCGCGCGTGAGCATACACTGCGCCACGAGGCGCGCGAGCTGCTTACATATCAGGGCATACGCATAGTCCTGCCGGAAAATATGCCGCCGGATAGGCTTGCCGTGCGCCTTGAAAACGCCGGGCGATACTATGTGGAAATCGGCAGCAGCGACATCGGCTGTATCACGCGCGTGGATAACCGCCTAAACGCGCTTGAGGATCTGACAAACGAGCGCCGCCGAATAATCGACAACCTGAAACAGCGCATACCGGAGCTTGAAGAGGCGATAGCAAGCGCCCGCCGAACGGGCGAGGAATACGCCGAACGGATAGCCGAGCTCACAAACGAGCTTGCCGCGATAGATAAAAAATTAGGGGTTGATGAACATGCCGAAAAAAAACGCTGACACCGCCGTTTTCAGCAATATGAGCGTGCTGACGGTGAACAAGCTGAACAGGCTGCTTGGTATCTTCGGGAATAACGTCAACCAGATATCCCGGCGGGCGAACGAAACAGGGAATGTCTACGCCGCTGACGTCGTTGAAGTCCTGAAGCGGCAGGACGAAATTTGGAACCGACAAAAAGAAATATTGCGCCGTCTCGGAGACATTCAGGATGC
>JAIRRO010000092.1 GCA_031255955.1 Oscillospiraceae bacterium | reverse complement strand
CGTCGGTGATAAAGAGCGTCACCTCCGCGTCCAGCGGCTTGCCCACTGTTTTCTCCGCGCGGGCAAGCTCCAGCGCTTTATTCACCGCTCCGCGCAGCGCAAGCAGGCGCTCCCACTTGCCCTCCGTCGCGGTATCCAGCTCATAATCAGCCTTTGCGGCGGGCATATCGTTAAACAGCACGCTCTCCGCGTCGTCGCCCGTGGCGTGGGGCATTGCCGCCCAAATTTCCTCGGCGGTGAACGCCAGTATCGGCGCAAGCATTCTTGTCAGCGCGCTGAGGATGATATAAATGGCGCTGCGGGCGCTGCGTCCGGACGGGGAATCGTGTCCGTCGCAATAGAGTCTGTCCTTGATGATGTCGAAATAAAAGCTGCTCATTTCGATAGCGCAGAAGTTGTGAATCCCGTGATATATCGGGTGATATTCGTATTTTTCATAGCTTGAGCGCACGCGCGCGACAAGCGCGTTAAGGCGGGAGAGCGCCCAGCGGTCAAGCTCCGCCATCTCGCTGACGGGTGTGAGCCCGGCGGGGTCAAAGCCGTCAAGGTTTCCTAAGATATAGCGCGCTGTGTTGCGGATTTTCAGATAAATATCCGACAGCTGCTTCAAAATGTCCTTGGATATGCGAATATCGGTGCGATAATCGGAGGAGGTTGCCCACAGGCGCAGAATGTCCGCGCCGTATTCCTTAATGACCTCGCCCGGCTCCACGCCGTTGCCGAGCGATTTGTGCATCGCGCGTCCCTCGCCGTCCACCGTCCAGCCGTGCGTGATGACGCGTTTGTACGGCGCGCGTCCGCGCGTGGCTACACTGGTCAGCATGCTGGATTGGAACCAACCACGATATTGGTCGCCGCCCTCCAGATAGATATCCGCCGGGGATACAAGCTCTCCGCGCCGCTCCAGCACGGCGGCGTGTGTGGAACCGGAATCGAACCAACCGTCCAGCGTGTCCGTTTCCTTTGTAAAATGCTCTCCGCCGCAGTGCGGGCATTTATATCCCGCGGGCAAAATGTCGCGGGCGTCCGTATCGAACCACGCGTTAGAGCCTTTTTCGCGGAAAAGCTCTGACACGGCGTCAATGCTGTCGGGCGTACATACGGGCTTGCCGCATGTGTCGCAGTAGAACACCGGTATCGGCAGCGCCCACTGCCGCTGACGCGATATGCACCAGTCGCTGCGCTCGCGTATCATGGATTCCATACGCTCGCGTCCCCACGCGGGTATCCATTCTATATCGTCGCAGGCGGCGACGGCGGCGTCCTTTATCGCGTCCACCGACGCAAACCACTGCTCTGTGGCGCGGAAGATTATCGGTTTTTTGCAGCGCCAGCAGTGCGGATAGCTGTGCGTTATGTTCTCTGACGCCAGCAGCGCGCCGGAGGCTCTTAAATCGTCGATTATCGCGTCGTTTGCCTTTGAATAGTGCTGCCCCTCGGATTGCAGCGCCTCGTCCGTCATTATGCCGCGCGCGTCCACGGGTACGGTCATTCCGAGCTGCGCATAACGGCGGCAGACGTTATAGTCGTCCTCGCCGAAGCCGGGGGCGGTGTGAACGCAGCCTGTTCCGGCGTCCGTCGTCACGTGCTCGCCGACGATTACAAGGCTTTCGCGGTCATAAAACGGGTGGCGGGCTGTCATCAGCTCCAGCTCGCGCCCCGATAGCGTCCCGATGATTTCAGTGTTGCCGAGCCCCGCCTTTTCGCAGACGGTTTTCACCAGCGCGGACGCCATTATGTATGTCTCGTTGCCGCTTTTGACGAGCGAGTATTCCAAATCGGGATTCAGGCACACGGCAAGGTTGCCCGGCAGCGTCCAAGCCGTCGTTGTCCATATGACAAAATATGTGCTTTTAAGGCTCTCTACAAGATTTTTCAGCCGTCCGAGGTCGTCCTTCAGTTGAAATTTTACGAAAATCGCCGTGCAGGGGTCGTCGGCATATTCGATTTCAGCCTCCGCAAGAGCCGTTTCGTCGGAGGGGCACCAGTACACGGGCTTTAAGCCCTTATAGATATAGCCCTTTTCATACATCGCCCCGAATACGCGGATTTCCTCCGCTTCAAATTCCGAATTCATCGTAAGATAGGGGTTGTCCCAGTCGCCGATGACGCCAAGCCGCCGAAATTGCTCGCGCTGGCGGTCAATAAAATCCCCGGCGAAGGCGCGGCAGGCGTCGCGGAACTCCGTCACGGACATTTTTTTGCGGTCAAGCTTGTTCTTTTTTATCATCGCGGATTCGATGGGCAGCCCGTGCGTATCCCAGCCGGGGACATACGGCGCGTTGAAGCCCGTCATATTTTTATACCGCACGATGATGTCCTTGAGAATTTTATTTACAGCCGTGCCGACATGAATATCCCCGTTGGGGAACGGCGGACCGTCGTGCAGCACAAAAAGCGGCTTGTCCGCGTTTTTCCGCGTCAGTCTGCCGTAAATATCGCGCTTTATGAAGTCCGCGAGCATATCAGGCTCGCGCTTCGCCAGTCCGGCGCGCATCGGAAAGTCGGTTTTCGGAAGATTAAGTGTCTGGTTATAATCACGGCTCATAGCGCTTGGGTCTCTCCTTAAATCAATTCAGCTGCAAATAAAATCAAGCGGCGAAACCGGCGGCTCAGCTGCCTTCAAAATTTATGCCGAACGCCAGATTTTTGTGTTCCTTTTTCGGTCTGGGGGATAGCTCGCGCCGCTCGTCCTCGCTGAGTCCGGCGGGTGAGCCGGGCGGATAGCGCTTTGTCGGTTCGCCTTCATCGTCCGGCGTCTGTTCCTGCGCGGGGGCTACGATTCCCGCGACGGCGGAGTCAATCTCTCGCGCCGCGCCGCGTATTTCCTCTTCACGCGTCGGCGTCGGCTCCGGCTCGCGCTCGCGGCGAATGGAGGACAGGCGCGATAAAAAGTCTGTGTGCGTCGCGATAAGCTCGCGCACCGCGGAGACAAAGTTGCCCGTTTCGCGGGCTGCCGCCTCAAGGCGCGCCTGTTCGTCGGCGATTTCGTCCGCCAGCTCGGCGCGGCGCGCGGCGGCGGTGGTTTCCATCTGCTCTGTGATTTCCGCGCCCTTCTGCTGCGCGGCGGCGACAAGATCTTCGCCTGTTTTTTGCGCCGTCAGCAGCGCCATTCGCATAGAATCCTCTGTAGAGCGGTACTCCTCGATTTTTTCCACAAGCACCTTCAGCTTGTTTTTCAGGATGCCGTTCTCCTTGTAAAGCGCGGTGTAATCCCCGAGTAGCTCCTCAAGAAATTCGTCCACGCCCGCCATCTCATAGCCTGTGAATAAGGCGCGTTTGAATTCCTTTCCGGTAATTTCAGCCGGTGTAAGCATTTCTTTTATCCCCTCACTTGTGTATGTGTTGCAGGCCGGTGCTTAAAAGTACAGCCCGTTGTTCTCCAGCTCGTCGATCAGGTCGCCCATAAGGCTGACATTATACGGCGTGATGATATACGTGCTGACGGCGATTTTCTTTACGCTGCCGGACTGCGCGTAGGCAAAGCCCGCCAGAAAATCCAAAAGCCGCCGCATAACATCCTTGCTTGTGTTTTCAAGGTTGAGCACCACCGTGCGCCGCTCGCGCAGATGCTCGGCAATCTCCGTCACGTTGTCAAAGCTCTCCGGATGGACAAGCACCACCTGAAGCTGCGCCGTGGCGTGGATATTCACCACCTTGCCGCCGCGCGCCTCCTCAAACCCGCCGTAGGACGAACGCGCCTGCGCCGGTGTGCGCGGCGGCGCCGTCATATCCGGCTCCGGTGGCGGGGTGTAGCCGGGTAAATCGTCGTCGTCCCCGTATGGTCTCATAAATTTGACGACTGAGGAAATGAAGCTCATTGAATCAACCTCCTGATGTTACTGATAAATCTGCGATTAAATCGCCCGAAAACGGACTGCCGCCTACGGCGCCGCCACGGGATAATTCCGCTCTCCGAATATGGCGCTTCCGATGCGAACCATATTCGCGCCGGAGCGAATCGCCTCGCGAAAGCTGTCGCTCATGCCCATAGACAAAAAGCGCATATCAGCATTATCGTATTTTTTTCCTTGTATGTCAACAAAAAGGTTCAGCATTTCGTCAAAAAATCGCCGATTCCCTTTATTTTGCGTTAAAATCGGCGGAATCGCCATCAATCCGCGGATTTTTACGCCCGTTATCGACGCCGCGTTTTCAAGCGTTTCCGTGAGCTTTTCCGGCATAATGCCGCCCTTTCCCGCCTCGCGCCCGATATTTATTTCAATCAGCACCTCTTGCGTGATATCAAGGCTGACGGCGCGTTTTCCAATCTCCCGCAGCAGCTTTTCGCTGTCCGCGGACTCGATAAGCGCGCACGCCCCTACGACGGCGCGAGCCTTGTTTGTTTGCAAACGCCCGATAAAATGCAGCGGCGCGCCGTTATATGCGCCCTCTCCGAGCTTTTCCGTCATCTCCTGCGCGCGGTTTTCCCCCACGGCGTCAACGCCCGCGGCTATCGCCTCGCGCACGCGCGCCGCGCTGTTCTGCTTCGCCGCCGCCACCAGCGTAATATCGCCCGGCGCGCGTCCTGCGGCAGCGGCGGCGTCCGCGATCATCTCGCGCACTATTTTTATGTTTTCAGCGATTGTTCCCATAGAAACCCCTTTTCACCGTGCAAGCCTTCACCGCACAACCTTGCCGTCGTAAAGCCCGTTTGCCTTCACGATGACCTCGCTGCCGTCGCGCAGAATGGAGGAGCGCCCCTGAACTATGTACGCCGTGCCGTAATCGCGCAGTATCGTGACGCGCACGCGCTTTGCCCTGTGTCCCTCCGCGATGTATACATACGTTTCAAGCGCCGACAAATTGCCGTCCGTGCCGTTTCCATTCGCGCCGCTCTCGCCGCTTTCGTCGCCCGGCGGCTCCAGCCGCACGGCGTCACGCGGGACGCGCAGCCCCGAAATTTCGCCGTATACAATTTCGGCGTCTGTGGCGCGGACATTCAAAATATCCCGCATGCCGTAATCGCACGAGAGCGTAACCACGCGACGATCGCCGCTGCCGCGTCCGACATCCTCAACGCGCATTGTAAACTCCGCGCGCACGGGCGTCGTCAGGCGCACCGTGACGCTGTCCGGCTCTATCAGTGCGGCAGCGGACGCGGAATCCATAACCAGCGCAAGATACCACCGCGTACCGGTGATAAGTCTGCCCGCGCCCGGCTGACCCTCCGGAAAGGCGAAAAGCGCCTCCAACTCGTCGGGGGTAAGGTTTGCGATCCCGGAGGGGGTTATGCCCTCAAAGCCGTCCACACTTCGGGCGAACACGCCGGAAACAGGCGCGTACACGGGCGTTGCCCCGGAGTGACGTATCTGCAGCGCGTCCAGCTCCGCTTCAAGCGCCGCCGCCTCGGACTCCGCGCCGATATTGCCGGAGGCACCCGTCACAAGGCTTTCGGCTTCGATAGCCAGCTCCGCCGCGGCTGTAAGGTCGCGCCGCGCCGTCAAATACGCAAGCGTGGTAACAGCGTTTTCCGTCCGGCGCGCAAGCTCCTCGGGTGAGGCAGCCGCCGCCGCGTGCAGCTTTTTTATCCGCGTTTCAAGCTCCTCAATACGCTCGGAGGCGGCGTAGCCGGAATAAGCGTCCGTCCCGGCGGTGTCCGCAATGCTGTAAAGCTCCGCGACGAGCTGCCCGCGCGCGGCTTTTTCCCCGTCGTCAAGGCGCGGGGAGGCAAAGCTGAAATCACCCGGAAGAAGCTCCTCCTCGCGTACAATGAAGCCGCGCGCCGACGCCGTTTCTGAGAGCGTCAAGGCGACGGCGGGCGCGGTGCGGAATGGATTTTCGAGCGAGCGATAGACATTAAGACCGCAGTAAAGCGTAAACGCGGCGAAAAGCAGCCCCGTTATCAGCTTTATGAAAGAGTCTCCGCCCGCCCGTCTCATCACTCGGCGATGTCGGAGGAAGGCTCGTCGGATGCGCGCTCACCCGCGCTGTCCGTATCCTCGCCGGAGAGGTTTATCGGATGCGTCGGGATTATGGTGGAGATGGCGTGCTTGTAGATGAGCTGCTGCTTTCCCTCGGAATCCAGCACCACGGTGAAGCTGTCAAAGCCTGTCACCGTTCCGCGGAGCTGAAACCCGTTGACAAGAAAGACCGTGACGAGCTGGCGCGAGCTGCGCGCCGCGTTGAGAAAATAGTCTTGCAAATTGTGTGTTCTTGTGTTTGGCATTGTGATTACCCCTTTTGTTTTGTATTTTTTGTCCGCGTCGTCGGACATCCCGGCTTGTCTAAATATACCCCGCGGCACGGATATATTCTGTCGAAACGCGCAGGGCGTGGTTGAAATCGGGCTTTGCTTGCCAGCTTATCCGCACGGCGGCGTCGGTGCGGCGCAGCCACGTGAGCTGCCGCTTGGCATATTGCCTGCTGCGCGTTTTGGTCAGCTCCACGGCGTCGGGCAGCGGCATTTCCCCCGTCGCCGCCGCCAGCATCTCCCGATAACCTATCGCCTGCGCGGCGTTGTGGCTTTTCGTAAGTCCCAGCCGCAGCAGCGCTTTGGCTTCGTCCAAAAAGCCGCGCCTTAACATATCGTCCACACGGTCATCAATCCTTTCGTAAAGCCTTGCCCTGTCGTCATAGCCCAGCGTGATATACAGCGCGTCATATCGCGGCGGAAGGCGGCGTGTTTCCTCGTCGTGCGCGGAGAGCGTTTTGCCTGTCAGGCGGTATACCTCCATCGCGCGGACAAGTCGCTTTTTATCGCGCGGGGCTAGCCTGCGCGCGGCTTCGGGGTCAAATTCGGCAAGCGCTTCAAGCATTTTTTCGCCGCCGAGCGTGTCGTATTCCGCTTCTATCTCGCTTCGCAGTCCGGAGGCGTCCTCCGGGGCAAAGCTGCGCCCCAGCACTAGCGAATCTATAAAAAGTCCGGCGCCGCCGACGATAATCGGCAGGAGTCCGCGCGCCGCGACGTCGTCCACGGCAGCGGACGCTTCCTCTGAGTATCGCGCCACGGAGTAGGCTTCAAGTGGGGAGGCGACGTCTATCATATGGTGCCTCACCCCGCCCGTTTCAAGCGCCGTCGGCTTTGCAGTGCCGACGTCCATATGGCGGTATATCTGCATAGAATCGGCGGAGATGACCTCGCCGCCGCACTCCTGCGCAAGCGCCACCCCGAGCGCCGTTTTCCCCGTCGCCGTGGGACCCGTCAGCACAACAACCCTTGTCATACGCTATACCCTCTTAAAGCTGCGGTCGAGGAAGGTCTTCGTCAGCTCCGTCGCGACGGGGCGACCGTGCGGGCAGTGCCGCACCTCTCCCGATACAACGCGCCCCGCCAGCTCAAACAGCTCGCGCTCGTCGGAGGAACGCCCGGCTTTTATCGCCGCCTTGCAGGCGACGGAGGCGAGCATAGCGTCGCGCCGCCTGTTCGTGTCGCCCCCGCGGGAGAGCTCCTCGCAAATCTCTGACAGCGCGCCCTCCGCGTCACCGGGGTCAATATCCGCCGGGATGCCGCGCACGGCGACGCGCCCGCCGCCGAACGGCTCGGCGATGAAGCCCAGCGCGTCCAGCAGCTCAGGGTTTTCAGCCAGCAGCTCTGCCTCCGCGTCGCCGGGGGTGATGATTATCGGCTCTATCAGCGTTTGAGTCACGGGGCGATAGCCTTCTGATTTAAGGCGGTCAAAATGTACGCGCTCGTGCGCCGCGTGCTTATCGATAAGCCAGATAGCCCCGCCCGTTTCGACGATTATGTATGTCCCCAGCGCCTCGCCGATGACGCGATAAGCGGCGCCGCGCGGTACGGCGTCAATCGCGAATTGCGCGGGCTCGTCCGCGCGCGGCGCTTTGTACGGCGGCGCGGCGTCGTGGATTTGCAAATACGAGCTTTGCTCGGGCAGCTGCGCTGCCTTGGCGCGGTCCCCTGAGGTGTGCGGTGACGGGGATTCTGCATACGAGCTGCGGGGTTCTAAAAACGAGCTACGTGATTTCAAATACGAGCTATGCTCGATCGGCGTTGCCGATTGGGGATCTGAATTCGTGCTTAGCTCGGGCAGCTGCGCTGATGTGTTGTCGTTTTTGAAGATGAGCGGCGGGGGTTCGGCGTCTGTTTCCAGCGCGGCGAGCGCGCCGTAATACACCGCGTCAAAAACCTCTTTGTCGAGCAGGAATTTTATCTCCGTTTTCGCGGGGTGAATGTTTACATCCAGCTTCGCCGCGCCCGTTTCGATGTACACAACGCACGACGGGAAGCGCCCGGAAAACATCCGGTTGCGATACGCCTGCTCTATCGCCGCCTGAAGCGTTTTTGAGCGTACCCAGCGCCCGTTGACGATAAAAATCTGATAATTCCGATTGCCCCGCAGCGCCGCTATTTTGGATACGAAGCCGCGGGCGCGCACGCCGTCGTTTTCATAGCTCATCGGCAGCATACCGGCGGAAAAATCGCGTCCCAGCGCGGCGTAAACGCAAGAATCCGGTCTGTTGTCGCCGGGGGTGTGCAGCTCCTCGCTGCCGTCGCGCATATATCGCACGGAAATTTCGGGGCGGGAGAGCGCAAGTCGCGTGAGGGATGCCGTGATGCTCGCCGCCTCGGCGCGGTCGGATTTCACGAATTTTTGGCGCGCCGGTGTGTTATAGAACAGATCCCGCACTGTCACCGTGGTGCCGCGCGGTCTGGCTGCTGCCTCGACGGACAGCAGCTCGCCGCCCTCAAGGCGCGCCAGCGTGCCTTCAGTCTCGTCGTCCGTTCTCGTAAGCAGCTCCATTCGGGACACGGAGCCTATCGCCGCCAGCGCCTCTCCGCGGAACCCGAGCGTCGAAATGGCTTCCAAATCAGTCTCTGAGCGCAGCTTGCTTGTCGCGTGGCGCAGGAAGGCGCGCGGCGCGTCCTCGCGCGATATGCCAAAGCCGTTGTCCGTGACGCGCATAAAGGTTAAGCCGCCTTTTTCAATTTCGACTGTCACGGTGTCCGCGCCCGCGTCAACGGCGTTTTCAAACAGCTCCTTTATCACGGAGCCGGGACGCTCCACCACCTCACCGGCGGCAATCATATCCGACAGCCGCGGCGACAGCTCCATTATTTTGCCCAACATATCACCTCCCCGAATAAAGTTAAAAATTGCGCTATCCGGCGCTATCTGTACACTATCGGCAGCCCCTTCACGTTCACGGGGTCAACGTCCAAAATCGCCGTGTCCCCGACGGTACACTCGATTTTCGTCACGTCGAGCAGCGTATGCAGCAAGCCGACAGAGCCCAGCACCCGCGCCTTTTGCCCGTTTATCCGCGCGAAAAGCGGACGCGGACGCGCCGTTATCAGCTCTGCCAGATTGACAGCGGGCGCGCGGCGCGTCACGCCGAAGCCGTGATAATATCCGACGGACAGCACGGCGATTTTCGTCGCCGCCTTCGTGGTTTTTTGATGCTCGGCGCCATAGGTATGCCCCTTGGGTACCCAGCCGACCTCTTCAAGCCCCGCCTCGATATATCCGACTCGACCGATGCCCGGCACCGCCTTTCCCGGAATTCTGCCCGTCAGCGCCGTATCCACGCGCACGGCGTCCATCTGCGCGAAATCGTATCTGAACAACGCGGCGGAATCGCAGCAGTGCGCGATGCCCGGCTCCAGCCGCATATCGATGAGCTTATCCAGCACATCGTTGAAAATATCCAGTTGTCGCAGCGTCTGCTTGCGCGAGCTCCACGACGCGGAAAAGGATGTAAATGTCCCCACCACCGCCAGCGAGGACATATATTTATAAATCGCGGCGATTCTATCCGTTTCAGTCGGCAAAAAGCCGTATCTGCCAAGACCGGTATCGACCTTTATTTGCACCTCTGCTATGGTTTTTTTGTTCTCCGCGATGCCGTTAATCGCGACAGCGGCGTCATATGAGCCGCAGGCGCATACGACGTTCAGCTCGATAAGCTCGTCCAGCTCGGTATTGTCCGCCGTTGAGCGGAGCGTCATAAGCCGCTCTTCTAAAAATCCACGCCGCCGCAGCAGGGCGGCGTCCGCCGGATCGGAGACCGCGAAATCGCGCACGCCCTCGTCACGCAGCAGGGAGGCGATATCATAAAGCCCCATACCGGCGGCGTTCGCGGACAGGTCGGCGATAATCACGGCGCCGTCCGCGCGCTCACGGGCAAGGCGCAGATTATCCCGCACAACACGCCTGTCAATCACGAGGTTTTTCATAAGAAGCAATCATGCCTTTCTGTGTGAAGCACAGCCAAACCGGCTTCGCCGATCCCGCCACGCCCCATTATAATACTATTATAACATATTTCTGTTGAAATTTCTACGCGTGAATGTTACAATATTATTAACCTTTCAAATTACAGCATATTTTGCGGTGCGCTCCGGCATTTACCGGGGACGCTATGGGAGACATTATGCCCGCTGACACCGAAAATTCACGCCTTGACGCACAAATAGCCGCGTCGGCGCGCGTCAGGCGAATTTCCGCCGCGCGCGCCCGTCCGTTCGCGGCACGTGTGCGCACCTTCGGTTGCCAGCAGAACGAGGCTGACAGCGAGCGCCTGCGCGGTATGCTCGCCGAAATGGGCTGCAGCTTCACGGAAAGCGACGCGGAGGCAGACATCATCATCATAAACACCTGCGCCGTGCGCGAGCACGCGGAGGCAAAGGTGTTCGGTGTAATCGGGGCGCTTACGCATCAAAAGAAAGCGAAGCCCGATATGATAATCGCCGTGTGCGGCTGCGCGGCGCAGCGTCCGGAGTTTGCCGAGCGGCTGCGCGTGACATATGGTCATGTTGACCTTGTGTTCGGCACGCATGCGCTCTGGCGCTTCCCCGAGCTGCTTGAAACGGCTCTCGGCGGCGCGCGCCGCGTGTTTAATACAGAGCCGTCCGACGGCGAAATTATCGAGGGGCTGCCTACCCTGCGCGACCGCAAATATACAGCGTGGCTGCCTGTTATGTACGGCTGCGATAATTTTTGCGCGTATTGCATCGTCCCTTATGTCAGGGGACGCGAGCGCAGCCGCCGCGCCGAAAACATTTTGAAGGACGCGCGTGAGCTGATAGCCTCCGGCGCGCGCGATATTACGCTGCTGGGGCAAAACGTAAATTCCTACGGGAACAAAAGCCCGAACGAGCCGCGCTTCCCGCAGCTGCTGCGCGACGTTGCAGCGCTTGATGGGGATTTTCTGCTTCGATTTATGACCTCGCACCCCAAGGACGCCGGAGAGGCGCTGTTTCGCGCGATGGCAAACTCCCCGAAAATCGCGAAATGCCTGCATCTGCCGTTTCAATCCGGCTCCGACCGCGTGTTGGGACTGATGAACCGCGGATATACGCGCTCGCGCTATCTGGAGCTTATCGCCGCCGCCCGCGAGCTTATGCCGGAGCTTGTCATCACAAGCGACGTGATTGTCGGCTTTCCCGGGGAAACGGAGGCTGATTTTGAGGAAACATATTCGCTGATAGAAAGCGTCCGCTTCGATTCGCTGTTCACATTCATTCATTCGCCGCGCGCGGGCGCGCCGTCGGCGAGCCTGCCGGACCCTGTCCCGCGCGCCGAAAAGCAGCGCCGGTTTGAGCGCATGACGGCGCTTCAGGATGAAATCTCCGCGGAGAGGCATCGCGCATATATCGGCAAAACGCTGCGCGTACTCATCACCTCTGAATCGGGCGACGCCGCCTATCCCGCACAGGGGCGCACCGATGGCAACCGCCTTGTGCGTATCGCGGGCGTCGCCGCCGTCGGGGAATTTTGCGATATAAAAATCACAGGCTGCAATAAATGGTCGCTTATGGGCGAAATCGCCGTTTAGTGTACATACAAAAAAACAGTCAAAAAAACAGTACAGGAAGGAAAGATCATTATGAGTTCAAAAATCAAGGTTTATCGCGCGGGAGAGGTGCTTTTGGAAGCCGAGTGCGAGCAGGGCGGGAGCGTTCTGGAATTTTTATCGTCGCGCGATATCTTTCTTGACGCGCCGTGCGGAGGGCGCGGCAGATGCGGGAAGTGCAAGGTGCGCCTCTCGCCGGACGGGGAGGAGGTCAAGGCGTGTCAGACGCCCGTAACGGGCGACGATATGGAGATATACATCCCCGGTGAGATGACGATGAAAATCGCAGGACAGGACGCCGAGCACTCAGCATCACCGACCGCACCGACTGCCGCGCCCCAAGGAGCCTACGGCGTGGCGATAGAAGCCTACGGCGTGGCGATAGACGTCGGTACAACAACTGTCGTGGCGCACCTTACAAGGCTATCCGACGGCAAGCGCGTTGCGACAAGCTCCGGCGTGAACGCCCAACGCCCCTACGGCGCGGACGTAATCAGCCGCATAGAGTATTCCTCGGCGCACGGACACGAAACGCTCTCGCGCCTCATCCAAACGCAAATAAACGGTCTGGTTGCCGACAACTGCAAAAAAAGCGGCGTCCCGCAGGAAAACGTGAAATACATAGTCATCGCGGGCAACACGATAATGCAGCATTTGGCGGCGGGATATTCCCCCGCCGGAATGGGTACGGTGCCGTTTGAGCCTGTCAGCCTGTTCGGGGAGGAGCTGCCCCCGTGGGAGGCGCTGCCCGCCGCCTCTGACGCCAAGATATATTTTGCCCCGTGCGTGTCGTCCTATGTCGGCGGGGACATCACGGCGGGTATGCTGACGTGCGATTTTGAACACGACGCGGGACCCACCGTGTTCATCGATATCGGTACGAACGGCGAAATATCCATGAAGCTCGGCGAGCGGTATCTCTGCTGTGCGACGGCGGCGGGACCCGCCTTTGAGGGCGCTGAAATCACCTGCGGCATGGCGGCGGTGCCCGGCGCCGTCAGCCACGTAAAATGGGGGCGGGAGCTGGAGCTTACCATTCTGGGCGACGGCGCCGCTGCCGCCGGTATTTGCGGCTCGGGACTTCTTGACGCGCTGGCGCTCCTGCTGAACACCGGCGCCGTGGACGAAACGGGACGCATATTAGACCCCGACGAAATAGATCACCCCATTTCCGCGCACATCGGCACGGACGAGCAGGGCAAAAACGCGTTTTATCTCTCCCGCGAGAACAACGTGTATCTCTCCGCCGCCGATGTGAGAAAGCTGCAGCTGGCGAAGGCAGCCATCGCGGGCGGGATTCAAACGCTGCTGCGCACGGCGGAGGTCGGCGAAGATGATGTTAAATCATTTATTCTCGCGGGCGGGTTCGGCAGCTTTTTGGACAGGGACAGCGCCGCGCGCATCGGACTGTTTCCAAAGGCGTTTCTGCCCGTCACGCGCTCTATGGGCAACACGGCGGGCGAGGGCGCGGCTATCGCGCTGCTATCGGAGGCGGCGCGCGAAACGCTCGGCAGAATGCGCGCGCGCTGCGAATATATCGAGCTGTCATCGAGTTTGATCTTCAACGAGCAGTTTGTAGAACAAATGATGTTTGAGTGAGGGGGGGCGCTGACAATTCTTTAACCCCTTGGGTTCGCGTTGCTTTGCAGCTGCGCCCTCAGCGCGTTTTGCAGCACCGCGGAAAAGTTGACGCCCGCGCGCTCTTTGCAGAATAGCGCGTGTGATTGTACGTGTCAATACTTTTTTAGCAGGATATTTCATACCGCCGTGCCTACCGCGTGCGCCGGTTGCTTTTTGCGCTTTTTTGTTGTATAGTAAGGTTTGTGAGAGTACAGCCGGAGGCGCGGGCGCCGGGTATAACGGACCAGCGTACGGCGTCCAACGAGGCGGCTTTTACGAAAAAACGGGAAGAGGAGCATTTCAAATGACCAACTACAATGAACTGAAAAATCTCGCGATTCAGGCAGGCTTTGACGACGCGGGGTATCTGGATGTAGCGAAGCTGGAATTTTTGCAGGAGGTGCGCGATATGTGCGCGGCGGACAAGTGCCACAACTACAACCGCTCGTGGTCGTGTCCTCCCGCCGCGCCCGGTCTTGACGAAATGCGCGAAAAGGTGAAGCGATATTCCGGCGGACTGTTGGTGCAAACCGTCGGACATATGGAGGACAGCCTTGATTTTGAGGAAATGATGGCGTCGGCGAAGCGCCACGGCGAGAACTTTGACCGGCTGCGTGATACGCTGGGCGGGGACTATCCCGATATGCTGCCGATGGGCGCGGGCGGCTGCGCGCGATGTCAGCCGTGCGCGTATCCGGACGCGCCGTGCCGCTTCCCGGATAAAATGACATATTCCATGGAGGCGTGCGGGCTGTTCGTCAGCCGCGTTTGCACGGATAACGGGATGAAATACAACCACGGCAAGGACACGATTTGCTACACGGCGTGTTTTCTTTTGGATTGACACGGGCGGATAATTTGGCAGAAAAATTGGAGGGCGCACATTGCAGGATAAACTGTTCATCAAAGGGGCGAGGGAAAACAACCTCAAAAACATAGACATTGAGATCCCGCGCGACAAGCTTGTCGTTATGACGGGCATCTCCGGCAGCGGAAAATCCTCGCTTGCCTTTGACACGATATATGCGGAGGGTCAACGCCGATATGTCGAATCGCTGTCCAGCTACGCGCGGCAGTTCCTCGGGCAGATGGAAAAGCCCGACGTGGACTACATAGAGGGGCTGTCTCCCGCCATATCCATAGACCAAAAGACAACCTCCCGCAACCCGCGCAGCACGGTGGGTACCGTAACAGAGATTTATGACTATCTGCGCTTGCTGTGGGCGCGCATCGGCATACCGCACTGCCCCGTGTGCGGAAAAGAGATAAAGCAGCAGTCCATAGACCAAATTATCGATCAGATAATGTCCCTGCCGGAGGCGACGCGCGTGCAAATACTTGCGCCGGTGGTGCGCGCGCGCAAGGGCGAATATCAAAAGGTGTTTGAGGACGCGCGAAAATCCGGCTATGTCCGCGTCCGCGCGGACGGCAGCGTTTACGATTTGTCCGAGGATATAAAGCTTGATAAAAACAAGAAGCACAATATCGAAATCATCATCGACCGCCTCGTCATACGCGGGGATGTCATAAGCCGCCTGACAGATTCCGTGGAGACGGCAGCCTCGCTTTCCGGCGGGCTGGTCATCGCGGATATTACGGACGAGGGGCGCGAGCTGCTGTTCTCGCAGAATTACGCCTGCGACGACTGCGGCGTATCGATAGAAGAACTGACCCCGCGGATGTTCTCGTTTAACAATCCATACGGGGCGTGCCCGGACTGCACGGGGCTGGGGATTCAACTGCGCGTGGACCCCGATATTATCATACCGAACAAGGCTCTATCCATCGCGGACGGCGCCATAATCGCCTCCGGCTGGGGCGGCGGCAACGCGCGCGCGGACAGCATTTCACATATGTATTTCTCCGCCATCGCCAAGAAATACGGCTTTCGCCTCGACACGCCGGTGAAGGACATCCCCCCCGCCGCGCTGGACGCCATTCTTTACGGCACAAAGGGCGAAAAGCTGACCCTCAGCTATGAAAGAACGCGCTCGCGGACGTTTCAGCAGCCGTTTGAAGGCGTCGTCAACAATTTAGAGCGCCGGTATAAGGAAACGCAGTCCCCCGCCATGCGCTGGGAGCTGGAGCAATCGATGTCTGAGCATCCCTGCCCCTCCTGCGGCGGACGCAGACTTAAAAAAGAGGTGCTTGCCGTCACCGTCGGCGGGATAAGCATCGATGATTTCGCCGCGATGTCCGTCACAACCGCCTTGGATTTCGTCGAGGCGTTAAAGCTGACGGAAAAGGAATCGATGATCGGCGACCGGATATTAAAAGAAATTCGCGAGCGGCTGGGCTTTCTGCGAAGCGTCGGACTGGAATACCTGACCATGAGCCGCCGCGCGGGCAGTCTCTCCGGCGGCGAGGCGCAGCGCATACGCCTTGCAACGCAAATAGGTTCTTCCCTGATGGGCGTGCTGTATATCCTCGACGAGCCGTCCATAGGACTGCATCAGCGCGACAACGCGAAGCTGCTGGCGACGTTAAAGCGGCTGCGCGACCTCGGCAACACGCTGCTTGTCGTGGAGCATGACGAGGAAACGATGGACGCCGCGGACTTCATCGTGGATGTGGGACCCGGCGCGGGCATACACGGAGGGGAAATCGTCGCCGCCGGCACCGTAGACGAAATAAAGGCTTGCGAGCGCTCGATAACGGGACAATATCTCTCCGGGCGGATGAAAATTCCCGTCCCGAAAAAGCGCCAAAAGGGCACGGGCAAAAAGCTGAAAATCGTCGGCGCCAGCGAAAACAATTTGAAAAGCATCGACGTCGATATCCCGCTGGGCGTGATGACCGCCGTGACGGGCGTCTCCGGCAGCGGAAAATCCTCTCTTGTCAACGAGGTGGTGTATAAAGCGCTGGCAGCGGAGCTGGGACGTGTAAAAATTCGCCCCGGCGCGCACCGCGAAATCCGCGGGCTGGAGCATCTGGACAAGGTGATAAACATCGACCAATCCCCGATAGGCAGGACGCCGCGCTCCAATCCCGCGACATACACCGGTGTATTTAACGACATCCGCGACCTGTTCGCCTCCACGCAGGACGCCAAGGCGCGCGGATATTCCGCCGGAAGATTCAGCTTTAACGTGCGCGGCGGCAGGTGCGAGGCTTGCTCCGGCGACGGACTGATAAAAATAGAGATGCACTTTTTGCCCGATATATACGTCCCGTGCGATGTGTGCCACGGCAAGCGGTATAACCGCGAGACGCTTGAGGTGCGGTATAAGGGCAAAAACATCAGCGAGGTTCTTGATATGACGGTGGAGGAAGCCGCGGTGTTCTTTGAAAATTTGCCGAAAATAAAATCCAAGCTCGACACGCTGCTGGACGTCGGACTGGGATATATCAAGCTGGGACAAGCCTCCACAACGCTCTCCGGCGGCGAGGCGCAGCGCGTGAAGCTCGCCACGGAGCTATCGAAGCGCAGCACGGGCAGCACGTTTTATGTGCTGGACGAGCCGACAACGGGGCTGCACACCGCCGATGTTCACCGCCTTATCGAGGTGCTGCGAAAATTTGTTGAGGCGGGGAACACCGTAGTCGTCATCGAACACAATCTTGACGTTATAAAAACAGCGGATTATATCATCGACCTCGGACCCGAAGGCGGCGACCGCGGCGGGGAGGTCGTGTTCACAGGCACGCCGGAGGCTTGCGCCGCCTGCGAAGCCAGCCACACCGGCGAGTTTCTGGCGAAGCTCCTCATAAAAAATTGATTAACACAAAATTAACTTGACGCGCGCCGCGACAGGTGGTATTATGGGAAGCACGATACCACTATATCTTTTATTTATCGGGAGGCGCGATTGATCATGGTTTACAAGATTTTGGTGAACAACTCAGAGGAAGCGCAGGAGCTGAACAGAATCGCGAGCAAGTACCCTTACGACATTCACGTTCAGAGCAAAAACGGGTGGGCGGACGCAAAGTCCCTGCTCGGTATGATGCTGCTCACAATGGAAACGGATCTTAAGCTGACCACAGCCGACGGCGCGGACACGCGCGCGCTGGAGGACGAAATCAAGCCGTTCATCGTGAGCTATCTGAAGCTTTCGGACAAAGACAAGAAGTAAAAAATTTATACTGAAAGAAGGAGGAACAATTATTATGAAAAAATGGGTTTGCACAGTTTGCGGATACGTCCACGAGGGAGACGAGCCGCCGGAAAAATGTCCGGTGTGTAAGGTTCCGGCGTCGAAATTTAAGGCGCAGGACGCTGAAATGTCATGGGCGGCTGAGCATGTCGTCGGCGTCGCGCAGGGCTCGCCGGAGGATATCATCCGCGACCTCCGCGCCAACTTTGAAGGCGAATGCACAGAGGTTGGAATGTATCTCGCGTTCGCGCGCGTAGCGTTCCGCGAAGGCTATCCGGAGATCGGCATGTACTGGGAGAAAGCCGGACTTGAGGAAGCAGAGCACGCCGCCAAGTTCGCCGAGCTGCTGGGAGAGGTCGTCTCTGACAGCACAAAGGTAAATCTGGAGAAGCGCATCACGGCTGAAAACGGCGCCACAGAGGGCAAATTTGACCTTGCCAAGCGCGCCAAGGCGCTCAATCTTGACGCCATTCACGACACGGTACATGAAATGGCGCGCGACGAAGCCCGTCACGGACGCGCGTTCAAGGCGCTGTACGAAAGATACTTCGGCTGACATCGCAGGCGCAGCATCGCAAAAACGCAAAGCGCCCTTCCCCGCGGGGAGGGGCGCTTTTGTCGCGTCGATTTTTGATTACAGGCTGCTTTTAATTCGCGTAATCGCGTTCTTTTCCAGCCGCGATACCTGCGCTTGAGAAATGCCGATTTCAGAGGCGACCTCCATCTGTGTCCTGCCGTAATAAAACCGCAGCGCCAGAATGTGCCGCTCCCGCTCGCTAAGTCCGCTGATCGCGTCGCCGAGGGCAATCTGCTCTAACCAATATTCATCGGTGTTGTACGCGTCGCGTATTTGATCCACCACCATTACGCTCTCGCCGCTATCGGAATACACCGGCTCATATAGGGAAATCGGCTCCGCGGACGCCTCCAGCGCCAGGACAACATCCTCCCGCGGTACACCCATCGCCGACGCCAGCTCCTCAATCGTCGGCTCGCGCTTCAGCTCGCCCTGCAGACTCTCGCGCATATGCATAGCCTTGTACGCCGTATCGCGCATCCCGCGCGACACCCGCAGCGCCGTGTTATCACGGAGATAGCGGCGAATTTCGCCGATAATCATCGGCACCCCATACGTGGAAAAGCGCAGCCCCAAGGACGTATCAAAATTGTCGATTGCCTTCATCAGCCCGATGCACCCCACCTGAAACAGGTCGTCCGCCTGCTCCCCGCGGTTTAAGAACTTTTGTATCACGGACAGCACCAGCCGCAAATTCCCGTGAATAAGCTCCTCCCGCGCCTTGGCGTCGCCGTCCTTCACCCGCAGCAGCAACGCGTTCGTCTCATCGTTTTTCAAAACCTTCAGCCGCGCTGTATTAACTCCGCATATCTCCACCTTGCCGGTCATAGCGATAATCCTCCCAAACGGTAAAATACCCGTTACAGTATTTCCCCGTGGAGATTTTTGTATTCAAGGTGAGTGAAATTATTGCCGCGGGGTGTGGTGTGGCGGCGTTGCGGGGTTTACGCGTGCGAGTAAGTGTGGTATACTGGCGGCGTCGCGCCTATGGAAAGGAGGCTCAAATAATGCCGAACACGCCAAAAATCCGCAAGGCAAAATCAAAAACCCGCAAGGCAAAATCAAAGAAAACCCCGCCTGAGATTAAACCCGCCCCGGAAGGATACCCTCACACTTTTTCCGGGGTGATGGTCAAGGGCGAAAATGTCGTCGGGATCTGCCATAACAAAACGCACCGCGGATACATCGGCAAAGGATTATTGGCAGCGCACGGCTGCGTGAAGAAGCAATGTAGCTTTTTTGAAAAACTCAACCCTGAATATTGGGAGGCTATCGACGCCCGGTATGCTGCGGCACGAGCAGAGCGCGAAGAACGGGATCAAAGAAATCGAATGCTCGCCGAACGCAACGCTTTTGTGCGCGAGGTGCTGGCTGATAATAAACACATATATGTGACGCTGATTCGCGAAGAAAACGGTGTAATGACAATCAGCTACATACGCGATATGGAGGTAAATCTGACGGAGCAAGCTCGTCAGATTGAAGAAATGCTCGGGTGCAGTGTTGTGTTTACTCCCGTGGCAACGAATGACCGAGCGATTGAAGAGTTAATTCGTGTGCCTCGCCGTAAATCAGGCAAGGTCACTGACCTGCTATGTATTCCGGGCGTCGGCGAGATCACAAAACAGCGTCTGCAGGCAATAGGCGTGATGTGCATGGAGGATTTATTAGGTCGGGATCCGATGCAATTATTCGAAACAAGCGCCGCAAAAAGCGGGGAGCGTCTCAATGAAAAAATACTTGGCACATACAAAAATGCCATTGAATACGCGGCAAAGCAAGCTTTGCTCACTTCTGTTCCATTTCTTCCATAAACTCTCATATTATTTTTCGCACGGCGGCAAATAATATATGCGAGACTCAAACAAAAAACACAAGGCAGTTTGGGTTCAACTTCTATAGGAGGAAGCATATGAAAAGAGTAATCGGAATTATTGCCGCCGTTTTGATGGCAGCTTCGCTTTTCGGCTGCACAAAGGCTCCGAAAAAGACGACGCCAAAGACCTCACCGACGCCAACGCCGACGCCAACAGCCTCGGCAACGCCCGCACCGCGCAGCGTAGCGGTGCCGCGCGCGCGCACGGTAATACCGAACGTCGGTCCTTACTATTACGGCGGCGTGGGCGCGCAGCCTTACGGCGTACCTGTCCCCGTCCCCGCGGTAAGATAACAACGCTCGACGTGAAAAACGCCTCCCGAAAACGGGAGGCGTTTTTATTAGGGTTCGAGGGTGCGGCTAGCGCCCGCCGC
>JAIRRO010000089.1 GCA_031255955.1 Oscillospiraceae bacterium | reverse complement strand
TCGCCACCCACCACCTAATGCAAAAACAGCCTCACTCCCGTGAACGCCATGGCGACGCCGTGCTTGTCGCAAGCGTCGATGACGTCCGCGTCGCGGATTGAGCCGCCGGGCTGGGCGATGTATTTCACGCCGGAGCGCACGGCGCGCTCGATGTTGTCCCCGAACGGGAAAAAGGCGTCGGATGCAAGCGCGGCGTCCGTCGTCGCGGCTATCCATTCGCGGCGCTCCGCTGTCGTCAGCGGCTCCGGGCGGTGCGTGAAAAGCTCCTGCCAGCGGGTATCGGACAAAATATCCTCGCCGTCGTCACCGGGAGAAATGTACGCCTCAATCGCGTTGTCCCGCGCGACGCGCGCTATATCCGGCAGAAACGGCAGGGCAAGCGTTTTCGGGTGGCTCCGCAGATACCAATTATCCGCCTTTCCGGCTGCGAGTCGCGTGCAATGTATGCGGCTCTGCTGCCCCGCGCCGATGCCTATCGCGCCGCCGTCCTTGGCGAAGGCTACGGAATTGGACTGCGTATATTTCAGCGTTATCATCGCGATTATCAGGTCTCGCCGCGCCGCAGGTGGTATGGCGCCGTTTTTCGTGACGAGCCCTTCAAGCAGCGTTCCATCTATTTTTATGGCGTTTCGCCCCTGCTCAAAGGTTATGCCGTACACGTCGCGGCGCTCAAGCGGCGCGGGTGTGTATTTGGGGTCAATTTGCAATATTGTGTAGTTGCCGCGCCGCTTTTTTTGCAGAATTTCAAGCGCCGCGGGTGTGTAATCCGGCGCTATGACGCCGTCCGACACCTCCGGCGCAAGCGCGCGCGCCGTGTCCTCGTCGCACACATCGGACAGCGCCGCCCAGTCGCCGTAAGAGCTGACTCTGTCAGCCCCGCGGGCGCGAATATATGCCGCCGCCTGAGGGGAGATTTCGCCCTCCGGCGCGAAAAACATCAGCCGCTCTGTTTCCGTCAGCGGCAGTCCGACGGCGGCGCCCGCCGGGGAAACGTGCTTAAAGCTCGCCGCCGCGGGGATACCCAAGGCGTCCTGAAGCTCGCGGGCAAGCTGATATGAATTCAGCGCGTCCAGCAGGTTTATATAGCCCGGTCTGCCGTTTAGCACGGTAATCGGCAGCTCGCCCTCGCGCATGAATACTCTGGAGGGTCTTTGATTGGGATTGCAGCCGTATTTCAACTCAAGCTCTGTCATCGCTGTTCCTCCTCCCGCGCGTTTATTATCACGTCGCGCCAAGCCTCGCCGCCGTTATCTCCGAACAACGCGTACAGCGCGATGCGGTTTTGGCGGTCAAGCGCGTTCCATACAAGCTCCGCCAGCTCGGCGCTGCTCTCCGGATAGTCCGTTATGCGTATAGGCTCGCCGGTGAAGGAGGGCGGCGGGTCGCCGTCGTCGTCATATGTGGATATGAAATGCGCATCGCCGCTGTCATATGTCCACGCGGCGCGTTCACAGCCGACGCGGGAGCCCGCGTCATAGCTGCGCGCTATCGCCAGCTCATAAACTCCGTTTTCGCTGTCAAGATACCCCGATATGCGCGGGGTGTAAAGCGGCGGGTCAGGCTCATAGCTAAAGCCGTACACGGCGTGCGTGAAGCAGCCGCTTGCCCCTTCGTCGCCGTCATATCTCATCAGCGCGGCAAGCACATCGTCCGTCTGGCTGCCGTTCGTCACCACGAAACCATTGGGCGCGCGCCTGACAGCGTTATATATCACAAGGCTGGGGTCGGTGAGCTTTTCGGGGTCAAACGCCTCTGTACGAAGCCCATCCATCGTGCGGCGCAGCACGCGGTTGCGCGTGTTTTCGCTGCGTCCCGTGATGAAATACACCATCATATCCTGCCCCAAAATTATCCCGCGCCCCGGATACCGCCGACGCGATAAATAGTCCTCAAGAAATTCCGTAAAGGTGAAGCTCCGCGCGCCGCCGCGTATTTCCCGTATTGCCATAGTCGTCCGCTCCTTATTGTATTTGCATTATTGTATTTGTATTATTGTGTGCAATTTTTGCCCCGCGTGGGCTTTATACGCCGTCCTGCGCCTCTGATATTTTCACGGTTCGCCCCGTGACCTCCAGCCTGCCCTCGCAATACAGCGAGACGGCGGCGGGCAGTATCTTCCACTCCGCTTCCTCCATCACGCGCCGCTGCAGAGAGGTCGGCGTGTCGTCTTCGCGCACCTCCACGGCTTTTTGCAGGATTATCGGTCCGGCGTCCGGCTCCGTCACACAGAAATGCGCCGTTGCGCCGGAGACCTTTACGCCGTATTCCAGCGCCGCCTCGTGAACCCGGAGTCCATAGCAGCCGTCCCCGCAGAAGGACGGAATCAGCGCCGGATGAATGTTAATCACCCTGTTGCGATAGGCGTGAATCAGCGGCGAATCCAGCACATACATAAATCCTGCCAGCACAGCCAGGTCGATGTCCAAATCCTCCAGCTTCTTGTGAATCGCCTCTGAAAAGCTTGCGCGGTTGGCAAAGATTTTGCGGTCTACGACGTACACGGGAATCCCCGCGCGCTCGGCTCTTTGAATGGCGAAGGCGTCAGGATTGGAGCTGATTACGGCTGCAAGCTCACAGTTTTTAATCTCTCCGAATATGTGGGCGTCGATTATCGCCTGAAGATTTGTCCCCCCGCCGGAGACGAGAACGGCTGTTTTTACCACGAAATATCCACTCCTTTTTCGCCGCGGACGCACTCGCCGACAATAACGGCGTTCTCACCGAGCGCCTTCAGCTCCCGCAGCATTTCGTCCGCTCTGTCACTTTTCACGGTGAGCAGCATTCCGGCGCCCATATTAAATGTATTGTACATATCGCGCGTTGATATGCCGCCTTTTGTCTCTATCAGCCTGAATATCGGCGGTGTGTCGATTTTTTTCGCGTCAAGCGCGATTCTGACGTCGTCCGGCAGACAGCGCGGCGCGTTTTCATATATACCGCCGCCTGTGATATGCGCCGCGCCCGTCATCGCCCCGGGGAAGGCTTTCAGCAGCGACAGCAGCGTTTTTGCATATATCCGCGTGGGTGTAAGCAGCTCCTCCCCCAGCGTTTTCCCCAGCTCCGGCACGCGCTCCGCGAGGGATTTTTCCGTCGGGTCGAATACCCTTCGGATCAGCGAAAAGCCGTTTGAATGTACGCCGGAGGACGGCAGGGCAATTATCGCGTCGCCGACCGAGACGTTTTTCGGGTCCGGCATATCGTCATAATCCACAAGCCCGACGGCGAAGCCCGCCAGGTCATATTCGTCCCGCGGCATCATGCCGGGATGCTCCGCCGTTTCCCCGCCGACCAGGGCGCAGCCGGCCTCGCGGCAGCCCGCCGCCACGCCGATTACCATCTCCGCCGTGTGCTCCGGCGTGTTTTTCCCGACGGCGATATAATCGAGGAAGAACAGCGGCTCCGCGCCGGAGCAGATGATATCGTTGACGCACATCGCCACGCAGTCAATTCCCACGGTATCCCGTTTATCCATAAGAAACGCGATTTTCAGCTTTGTGCCGACGCCGTCCGTCCCCGAGACAAGCACGGGGCGGCGCATACCCTTAAAATTCGGCTCAAAAAGCCCGCCGAAGCCGCCGAGTGAGCCGAGCGCGCCGTCGCGGTATGTCGATTTTACCGCGGGCTTTATAAGCTCCACCTGACGATACCCCGCCGTGACATCCACCCCGGCGGCGGCGTATGCCTCTGAATGTGAGGCGTATTTTTCGTTACTCATAGCTCCGCCGTCCTTTCCGCGATTTTCTCCGCGATTTTCGCGTCCTTTTCCAAAACGCTTCGCTCCATATCGCGCCGCAGCGACGCGAGTTTTTCCGACAGCGCGGTATCCGACAGCGCGAGAATTTGCGCCGCCAGCAGCCCCGCGTTGCGCGCCGCGTTGATTCCCACCGCGGCAACCGGCACACCGGGCGGCATCTGCGCCGTGCTGAGCATCGCGTCAATACCCCCGAGCGAGCCGGAGGCAATCGGAATACCGATCACGGGCAGCGTCGTATTTGCGGCGATTGCACCGGCAAGATGCGCCGCCAGCCCCGCCGCCGCGATAATCACACCGAAGCCGTCTCCCGCCGCCGCCTTGGCAAAGCCCGCCGCCGCCTCCGGCGTTCTGTGCGCCGATATGACACGCGCCAGCGTTGGAATTCCCAGCTCCCGCAGCTGCTTTATCGCGTCGCCGACGACGGCAAGGTCAGAGTCTGAGCCCATCACGACTGCCACCCTCTTTGTCGCTTGGTTCATACGATATCAATCCTTTCACCGCTCTGTTTTTCCGTATTATATCGCAAAGCAGAGATTATTTCAAGCGCTCCCCCGCGCCTTGACACGTGGCGGAATACGGTGTAATATATCCGCACATAGATTATTTCGGTGATTTTTCGGTGAATGAAGGGTATGCGGATATGGCTATAATTTTGGCGTCCGCGTCGCCGCGGCGGCGGGAGCTTATGGAGCTGCTCGGGCTGCCGTTCACGGTTTCGGTGAGCGGGGCGGCGGAGCCGTTGCCGGAGACGCGGCTGACAGTCCGTGAAAACCTGAAAAGAATCGTTGCGGCAAAGCTGTTTCCGGCGAGAGCCGGGCATTTTGAGGATACGGTGATAGCCGCCGACACCGTTGTTGTTCTGGGCGGGGAATATTTCGGCAAGCCGCGCGACGCCGACGACGCCATGCGTATGCTGGGGCTGCTGTCCGGCAGAACGCACGGGGTTTATACGGGCGTATCGGTCGCCCGAGGCGACTATTCGGAATTCATCTGCGAAAAAACGCTGATTAAATTCCGCGCGCTGACGCGGGACGACATTTCGGCGTACATCGAAAGCGGGCGCTATGCCGATAAAGCCGGCGCTTACGGTATTCAGGATTCGGACTTTGTACGCAGTCTAAACGGGGATTGGTTCAATGTGATGGGTCTGCCGCTCGGGCGCGTGAGAACCGCGCTGCACAACGCCGGGGCGTATTTATTGAGGTAATTTTAGCCGAATGAGAGCGTTTCTGACAAGAAAAAATATCGCCATTGTGCTGGTGGCTGTCGTCGTCGCCGCCGTTGCCGCCGTGTCCGCGGGTACGGGCGGCGGCAGCGGCTTTCTGACGGAATGGATGTCCTCCGCCGCAAAGCCGCTGCGCTCAGCCGCCGCCGCCGCCGCGCGCACCTTTGAAACCATCTACGGCTATATGTATGAATACGAAAAGGTCGTCGCGGAGAACAACGCCTTAAAAAAGCAAATCGCCGATTTCCGTCAGGATTACCGCGAATATACGGACGCCTCGGACGAAAACACGCGTCTGCGCGAGCTGCTCGGCTTTTCCGCGCGGCACAGCGACTATGTGTATGACCCCGCGACGATAATCGCTTGGAGCGCGGACAATTGGTCGTCCTCGTTTACGCTCAGCAAGGGCTTCGGAAACTCGGACATCGCCGTCGGCGACGCCGTTATCACGGAAACGGGCGTGCTTGTCGGACGCGTGACAGAGGTGCGCGACCGCGATTCAACCGCCGTTTCGGTTATAGACACCACGTTTTCCGCGAGTGTTTTGATCGGTGACGAAGGCGCGGACGGTCAAGCCTCCGGCGATTTTTCGCTGATGCGCGAGGGTAGGCTTAAGCTCGGGCTGCTGGATAACGGCGCGGCGGCAATCGCGGGGGATACTATCGTCACCAGCGGGCTGGGCGGCGTATTCCCCGGCGGGCTGGTGATTGGCGCGGTGGAAAGCGTGGCGAAAAGTCCCTCCGGCATCGGAATGTATGGCGTCATCAAGCCGCAGGCGGAGCTGGGACGCGCGACGTATGTTTTCGTCGTGACGGATTTTGACGCGAACACTTAGTATGGGCGCGGACGCGGCGCGAATATCAGAGCAAATAACGGAAAGGAGCGGCTGATATGACACGGTTTGATAAAATTACGGGCAGACTGCCGAAGCGCAAGGGCGCGGCGTCCTTGATTTATCGCGCGCTGTTTATCGCGGCGGTGTTTGTCATTCAGGCGCTTGTGCTGCCGTTTATCACCGTGCTGCCGTCCGTGCCGCTCATTTTGCCGCTTGCCGCCGTCGCCTCCGCGATGTTTGAGGGCGGCTTTCGCGGCGCGGCGGCGGGGCTGTTCGCGGGCGCGCTTTGCGATATTGCGCTCTGCCGCCCCATATCGCGCTTTGCCGTGCTGCTGACCGTGGTTTGCCTTGTCATCGGGATTTTATCCGAGACGGTGGTGGCGCGGGGCTTCGCGCCGTATTTCTTGATGTGCGTGGCGACGCTTTTCATCGCCGCCGGTGTGCAGAGCTTCACGCTGCTGTTTTTTGAGGGGGTGCCGCTGCACTGGCTTATCGCGGAGGCAATGGTTCAAACGCTGACGTCGCTGCCTTTTACGGTTCCGATATATCTGGCGCTCTCACGCGCGCCCGGACGGGAGCGATAAATGATAACGATTAAATCAGGAGGATGACCAAGCAATGAACAAGCTGTTAAAGCCGTGGCGGCTGGTGGTGTTCGCCATATTTTTCGCGGGGACGCTGTCCGTTTACGCCGTCGCGCTATATAAGATGCAGATATATGACCCCGCGCGCGAGCCGTCCGAGGCGTCGCTTTTGCCGTCCGTCACGACGCGGCGCACCGAGACGATACGCGCCGGACGCGGGGATATTTTAGACCGCAACGGAGAGGTGCTTGTGACAAGCCGCGTGTCCTATGACGTTGTCCTCTCGCGGGAGGCTATGCGCGCCGCGGGCGGCGTGAACGACACCATACGCGAGCTTATTCGTCTGGCTTCCGACGCCGGCGTCACCCATAACGACACCTTCCCCATCACTCAGGGCGCGCCGTATGAATACCGCCACGATATGACAAGCGCGCAGCGGCAGCGGCTGCTGGGATATATTGATTATTTCGACGAGCTGAACGAAAACATCTCCGCCGCGGAGCTAATTGTATGGATGAAGGGGCATTACGGCATACCGTACACCGTGGGCGTCGCGGAGGCGCGGCTTATCATCGGCGTGCGATATGAGCTGGAAACGCGCGCGATTACAGAGCTGCGCGTGTTTTCGCAATATGTCTTCGCGGAGGACGCCCCGCGTGAGCTGGTGCTGAAAATCTCTGAATGCGCTTTCCCCGGCGTCATCGTGGAGGATGGGTTTAAGCGGGAATTTACATCGCAGTCGGCGGCGCATTTGCTGGGATATCTCGGTCGCTTGGATTCGGCGGATTACGAGAAATACAAAGAGCTGGGCTATCCCATGGACGCCGTTGTCGGTAAATCCGGCGCGGAGGCGGCGTTTGAGAGCTATTTGCACGGCACAGACGGAACGCGGGTCATAGAAACGGGCGCGGACGGCGCCATCATATCCGAGACGATAACGCGCGATCCGACGCCGGGCGCCAACGTCTATCTGGGGATAGACGCCAATGTGCAGCGGGCGGCGGAGAGTGCCTTGGCGGATAAAATCGCCGCCATCAATTTAGAGCGCGACGAAGAAGAACGCGTCACGGGCGGAGCTGTCGTCGTGATGAACGTCAAAACGGGCGAGCCGCTGGCACTGGCGTCCTATCCGTCCTTTGACGCAAAAACGCGTCAGGGCGATGAGTTCAACCGCGCGACGCAGGGGCTGTATAACCCCGGCTCGACATTTAAGATGGCGACGGCGCTTGCCGGGATGCGCTCCGGCGTTATCAGCCGCTGGACAAAAATTGAGGATTTGGGTCAGTACACGGAGCATGAAAGCTACAGCCCCAAGTGCTGGCTGTATGCCACCGTGGGCGCGTCGCACGGGATGCTGGACGTGGTGGAGGCGCTTACCGTCTCCTGCAATTACTTTTTCTATAAGGTCGGCAACGATACGATGATAACGCCGATTGCCAACGCCGCGCGGGACTTCGGCTTCGGCTCCGCAACGGGTATAGAGATTGCGGAAGCCGCCGGCATAATCGCCACGCCCGCGTATAAGCGCGAGGCGTTTGATGAAGGCTGGTGGGACGCCGACACGCTGCTTGTATCCATCGGGCAGGGCTTAAACAGCTTCACGCCGCTGCAGCTTGCCAACTACACGGCGACGATAGCCGGGGGCGGCACCCTGCGGGAGCTTTCGCTGCTGCACGCCGTGAGAACCAATGATTATTCCGGCAAGATTTATGAGCACTCGCCCGTCGTCCGCTCCGTGATTCCGGAGGGGGATTTGATCGAGATACTTAAAGAGGGCATGCGCGGCGCGGTGACGGCTTACAACGGCACGGCGCGGAATGTCTTCGGAAATTACAAGGTTCCCGTCGCGGCGAAAACAGGCACCGTGCAAACGGGCAGCGAGTTTAACAACGGCATATTCGTTCTTTATGCCCCCGCGGACGATCCGGAAATCGCCGTATCCGTCGTTGTGGAAAAGGGCAGCTCCGGCGCGGAGATTATGGAGGTTGCGCGCGTTGTGCTGGATGAGTATTTTAAGGACAGCGTCGGCACCGCGCTTGTCGGCGACGGGGAGCTGATTCCATGACAGAGGCTGAGCTGCCGATATCTGACGCCGCTGCCGACGCCGACGCTACAATGGCGGAGCGGCTGTTTGCCGCGGCGGCGCTGCACGGGGATATAGCGGCGTATGAATACCTCGGCGCCAAACGCAGCTTCAAATCGCTTGCCGGGGATGTTCGCCGCTGCGCCGCAGCGCTGCGCGTTATTGGCATACGCGCGGGCGACCGCGTGGCAATCAGCCTGCCCAATATGCCGCAGGCGGTGATTTTATTTTACGCGTTGAATCACATCGGGGCGGCGGCATGTATGACGCACCCGCTGTCCTCGGCGGAGGAAATGGCGTTTTATCTTAGCTCCGCGAAGCCGCGCGCGTTTTTCACGATGTATGGCTTTTATGAAAAATTCCGCCCCGCGATAAATCGCGTCGGCGGTATGCGCGTCGTCTTAACCGGTGCGGGCGACGCCCTGCCGAGCCTCGCCG
>JAIRRO010000080.1 GCA_031255955.1 Oscillospiraceae bacterium | reverse complement strand
CGGCAACCGTTCGCTTTGCGCCGCGCACAGCCATTAAAAGCAGCATCACAGCGTAATCCGCCACGCCATCAGGCGAATACTCCGTGTTGCCGACGGCAATGCCCGCCCGACGCGCGGCGGCGACATCGATATGGTCAAGCCCGACGCTGCGCGACGAAATGTATTCCACACCGGCGTCGCGCAGGGGATAAATGACGGACGCGGGCAAGCGCGTTTTATGGCTGACGCTGATATACCGCGCGCCCCCGACCGCACGCGCCGCCGCCTCTGACGGCGCGCCGCCGAACAGCTCCGGCGTCACCCCGAAGCGCGGGGCAAGGGCGCGAAACATCTCCGCCTCATCCCGCTCGCACCCGAAAACGGGCAGTCTTATGCCGTTTACTTGATTCATTTTTTGACCCTCTTTCCGCTAATTCTCCGCGCGGCTGCCGGTTATCGATCCGATTTCACGTCAGCCTGACCACGTGAGAACAGTTTACAGCGCGGGCGAGGGGAGTGTTTTAATATTAAATTGTTAATTTCATAAGAAAGTATTAAGATCTGCTTGCGATGATGATATGACAACAGCGCGGGGGTGTGTGCCGTTTCTCGGGAAAACACTCATCGCGCCAGTGTGCCGTTTTCATCCTCCAGCAGAATCAAAATGCTCTCCTCCGCGCCTGTTTCCGCGTTGATATACACAAGGCAATGCTCGCCGTCCGCGGTTTCGCATTTGAATTCATGGCAGAACACTTCGTTTTTGCCCTCTGTCGGGATGACGGCGAGCGAGTGCGATGGCAGCGTCAGCTCCGGCGACAGCACGGCGCGGGCGGCGTCCTCCGAAATCGCGGGCTGCGGCAGCTCACGATTTTTATGGTGCATAATATATCCCTGCGCCTCAAAGCCGATAACGTCTCCGCTGTCCAGCGCCACATCGGTTTTTATCAAATCCGGATAGCAAATCACGCCCGCTTGCTCATAGGCGAAGCTGATGGTGAGTATCCCGCCGCGCGCCATGCGATAGGTTTCGCGCATATCCGTAAAGCCGCGTTCTTGCAGGAAGCGCCCGGCGGTTTCGACAGCTGCCGCCGCCGAAACTCGCTCTATGCGCGGGATATGCCCGGAGTACATATTCGCGACAACGCCGCCCTGCTTTGTCACCTCGATATGCTTCGCCTCCGCCGTGTCGCCGGACGAAAAACGGTATACAGGCAGGCTCCCGCCGCGCTCCCCGATATAGGTAATTGTGCTTGTTTTAATAAAATCCGCGGCGATTTTTTGCGCCTGCCCGCTTGTAAGCTCCGCCCTGCCCTCTAAAAGGCGCGGCGTCATACCCGCGATATGCGAGGAAAACGGACCGTCATACACCAGCGTCGGCAGCTCGGGGAAGTCCTCCTCCGTCGCCCTGGCGCGCTCATAAAACGCTCCGCCGGAGCCCTCTGTCGCTGATTCTCCCAAAAGCTGAGCGCGTTTTTCAATTCCGACTATCTCCCCGATGGTCAGCCGTCCGCCGGACACCTCACCCAAGAGCTCTGTCAGGTTGCCGGAGAGAACGGAGGCTGTTTCCGAAAGCTTTTTCAGGCTCTCGCGTTCCTCAGGTGAAAGCGCTTCGCCGCGCGATGTTTTTTTAGTCAGTGCAAGGGCATAATCGCCGACGCGCGAAATGAAGCCCGACGTGTTAAGCAGCTCCGTATCGCCGCGCGGCAGCTCACCCAGCGCCTGACGTGCCGTTTCTGCCGCCCCGAACACACGCGTAAGGCTCTGCCCCGCCATATGCGCGCTACTGGAAACTACGCATTTTTGCAACGCGGAATCCAGCTCGCCCACCTCGGAGGCAAGCGACTCAAGCGCGCGCATACGGCAGTATTCCAGCTGCCCGCGATAAAACTCCGCCGTTTTATGATTTTTATACACAAAGCCGCCCAGCACAGCGGCAGCAGCGAGCGCGCACACTGTAAGCGCCGCGCCAAGAACCTTTTTCATGAAAAACACCCCTTTAATCGTATACATACGCTTATACTGTCCGATTATCGGCAATGTATAACAAGGGGAAGAAATTTTTGTGCGGGCGGGGGAGGGGTTGCCCGCCGCCCGTGCAATCACCTGAAACCTACGGGTGCCACACTATCCACACGAACACATATCCCACAAGCACAGCCACAAGCGTGAAGGGTACGCCGATTTTCATAAAGTCGCGTACCCTGACCTCGTGTCCCTCGCGGCGCAGGATGCCGATGGCGGTGATGTTCGCGGAGGCGCCGATTGGCGTCAGGTTCCCGCCCAGCGTCGCGCCGGAGAGCAGCCCGAAATAAAGAACCATCGGGTCAATATTCATTTCCTTGGCGATTACCGTCACAACAGGCAGCATCGTCGCCACATAGGGGATGTTGTCGATAAACGCCGAAAACAGCACAGAGCCGAACACCAGCAGCGTATAAATCCTGAAAACACTGCCCGCCGAGAGCTTTACAAACACGTCGCCGATGGCGTCGATGACGCCCGCCTCCGTGATTCCGGCGATGACGACAAACAGCCCCGCAAGCAGCAGGAGCGTCACATAGTCAATTTCGCGCAGCACCCGCGTCAAAATCGCCGTGCCGCGGTTCGCCACCGCGCGCGCCGTGCCGATAATGCCGAGCGCCATACAGATTATGCCGTTTGTGATCTCCGGCTTGTCCGGAATAAACGACGCGCAAATGAGCAGCACGACAAGTCCCACAAGCAAAACGGAGGGAAAATAGTCCGTCACCTTGGCAAGCTCTGTTTTCGGCAGACTCTCGCGATGCTTCCGGAAGATAAAAATCAGCACAGGCACCGTCGCCAGCGCCCCCAGCTCCACAGCCCAGAATATACCCGGCTTGCCCTGCAACGCAAAGAAATCAAGGAAGTCAAGCCTTGCGTATCCGCCGAGCAGAATTGATGTTGTATCGCCCACAAGCGTCGCCGCGCCTTGTAAATTTGAGGACACCGCGATGGCGATAAGCACGGGAACAGGCGGAATTTTCAGCTTTTTCGAGATGGCGAGTCCGACGGGCGCGACGATTAAAAGCGTCGCCACATTATCGACAAACGCCGATATAACGCCCGCGAACAGCGCAAGGGAAACAACTGCCCAGCAGACGTTTTTTGTCCGCGCCAGCAGAACATCCGCGATGCGCTGAGGCATATTGGACTCGATGAACAGCGCGACGATTGCCATCGTTCCCGCGAGCATTAAAATCACGTTGAAATCGATGGCGGGCAGGACCTTGCCGAGGGGCAGAATACCGAGGATGACATACAGCGCCGCCGAGGCGAGCGCCACAAAGTGACGGTGCTTGGAGAGGATGAGCATGAGCGCGTAGGTGAGCAGAAAAATCGTAAGTGCAGGTATCAATTTTGACTTCCTTTCCTGTTGGCTCCCGTTATGTAATGTAATGTATCGGGGCTCTGAAGGCATTTTATCACACTTTCGCGCGAGGTCAACAGGAAAGCGCGCGGCCGCACAAATTTATATGCGCCGGGTGCCGGGGGTTATACCGGCTCATAGTGTACCGTTGTCAGCACGTCCCGAGACGGTTGTGTAAAGACCGTTATTGTCAAGGTAGTTTTTCAATAAGGTATTTGACAACATCACCAATACCGTGCGGGACGACCTTGCGGTAACGATTGAGAAGGGCAGCAAGCTGTCTATAGCGGCTGCCTACTTTTCGATTTACGCTTATCAGACGCTGAAGAAGCAACTGGACAGTATCGACGAACTCCGCTTCATCTTCACCTCCCCGGCGCCTCTGCGGATAGTGGCTTTATCCAATGCTTTGAACGCGCCCGTGAGAGCTGCAGACGGTGAGGCGCTCTTGCAGCTCGGGGAGGTTTGTCGAGAAGGGTTTTATGCTGTCGCCGCCGTATATTTCGCGCTGTGACAGGGATGTCATTTGCAAGATAGCGGCCCGTCCGGCGAGCGACTCCTGCGCCAATTCCATCAGGCGAGATATATGCCATTAGTCAGTCTCCTTTGGCGAATATAAGATTACATCGTATTATAGCCGATTATAACGCGTTTGTCACGTCCGGCGTCACTCCGCAGCTACTCCGCAGTTGGTGATAGTTGGTGATGACATAGAGTGCTCATCTGTGTTATACTCGCATTGGGGATTATACAGCTATCTCGGGAGGCGCGGGGTTTGAGGGAGTATGAGTTGATTCGCAGTAGGCGTAAGACTATCGCGATGCAAGCCAGGGATGGCAGGCTGATTGTTCGCGCCCCGATGAGAGCCAGTAAGAAGGACATTGAGGCGACGCTTGCGAAATTCGAGCCGCAGATTTGCAGGATGCTTGAGAAGAATATCGCGTTAACCGAGCAGCGCGCGGGGTTTTCGCTCGATTATGGGAAGCGCGCGCTCTATCGGGGCGGGGAGTACCCGATTGTGGCGCGCTCCGGCGACCGCGCGGGCTTCGACGACGAGCGGGGCGAGTTTTATCTGCCGCCGAATCTGTCGCCGGAGCGTGTAAAATACGGAGTTGTTCAGATTTATAAAATGCTCGCGAGACGTCACCTCGCCGAGAGGC
>JAIRRO010000028.1 GCA_031255955.1 Oscillospiraceae bacterium | reverse complement strand
ACAATAAGCACCTTTAGCTCAGTTGGTAGAGCAGCTGACTCTTAATCAGCGGGTCCAGGGTTCGAGTCCCTGAAGGTGTACCACGGCCCGTTGGTCAAGTGGTCAAGACGGCGGCCTCTCACGCCGCAATCAGGAGTTCGACTCTCCTACGGGTCACCAAAGCCAAAGCCCCCGCCGATTTCATCAGCGGGGGCTTTGTTGTGCACCGCCACACCGGTCAAAAAAATATTGTTGACAATTATATCGCATATGATATAATAATGTCGTGCGAAAGAGAGGCAGCAAAATGTGGGATATCATTTATTATCAAAAAGAAGATGGCACGACGCCGGTTCAAGAATTTTTAGACGCCCTGCCGGTAAAGCACCACGCGAAAGCCATCCGGGACATTGATGTGCTTGAAAAATTCGGAACCACTTTGACAGAGCCGCACGTGAAGCATATAAAAGGTAAGCTGTGGGAGTTGCGCATCAAATCGTCCGGCGACATTTCCCGCATTTTTTACTTCATCCCAATGGGAGCAAGCATCGTTCTCCTTCACGGATTCGTGAAAAAGACGCAAAAAACACCGGCAAAAGAAATCGAAACGGCAAGCAATTATTTGGAGGATTATCAAAGGAGGCACACGACGTGACACACAAGGAATATAAGAAAGCCGCATTTGCGCAAAACCCAAAGCTCCGCGAGGAATACGAGGCGCTTGCGCCTCAATACAAAATTATTGACGCTGTTATTGCGGCGCGTGTGGAAAAGCACATGACACAAGCTGAACTGGCGGAGCGCGCCAACACCAAGCAAAGCAATATAAGCCGTTTTGAAAGCGGAAATTACAATCCATCGGTGGATTTCTTGAGAAAGGTCGCGAGTGCCTTGGATAAACGTCTTGAAATAACGCTCAGATAAAAGCCCCGCCCGCCTGACGCAAAAAAGTCGCCGCACAAAAACAGTTGCCTATCGCCCAAATTTGCTGTACAATAGTCCCTGAGATATTTTGCCGCGGCATTTCGCGGCACGGAGGGCATGATAATAAAGATGGCAAATGACCTAAAATCAGATATGTTATCCGCGACGCGGGCAAAGCGGCGCGGGTTCGGCTTGCGCGTCAAGCTGATATCCATTTTCCTGTTTGTGAAAATTATTCCGCTTATTTTGGTGGTGTTCATCGCATATAACCAAATCACCGCGCTGGGTGAAAACCTGCGCGACATCGCCGTGGGCGACTCAGAGGTCGCCCTTAATTCCCTTGCCGTTGAAAGCATCGAGCGCCTGTCAACAGACACAGCCCAGCGCGTGGCAGAATTTCTTTATGCGCGCGACGACGACATCCGCTATCTCTCCGGGCTGGGCGACGCGCTGAACGGAAATATCTCCGCGCTGGAAAACGCCTACCGCGTATTCGTCGAATCCAAAACGAAGCGCATCGTGAAAACGGGCGAATGGGTGCTTGACGAGGAAAACAACGAATGGGTACCCGCATCCTCCCGCGATATGTCAGACACCGTCGGCGCGTCCTCCAACCCGCAAAACGAAACGGAGCATTACGGCAGCACCTTTAACCCGCGCGAGGCTTCCCCCCTGGAATACACGGACGCCCCGCTGTATGACGAGGTCACCTTTATAGGACTGAACGGCATGGAAAAAATCCGCATATCCACCACCGGGGCTGAAGGCTCCGGCAAGCAGACATATGCCGACTGGTTTGTCACGGGGGAGCTGCGGGACATTAAGGACAGGCAAAACACCTTTGTCCGCGCGGAGGATTATTGGAACGCCCTGCCGAGCCTGACCAACGAGCCGGGCAACGATATTTACGTTTCAGACGTCATCGGCGCGTATACAGGCTCTAACTTCATCGGCACATATACCCCAACTAACGTCGCCGAAGCCGCCGAGGCGCGCGGATACGAAATCGAATACGCCCCCGGGGAGCAGTCCTACGCCGGGGCGGAAAACCCGAACGGACGCCGCTTTGAGGGCATCGTCCGCTGGGCGTCGCCCGTGTATTCCAAGGGCGAAAAAATCGGATACGTCACGCTGGCGCTGAACCACGACCACATTATGGAGTTCGTAGACCACCAAACCCCGATGAACGAACGCTATGTTGAGCTGCCCTCAGCCGCCGCCGGGAACTATGCCTTTATATGGGACTATCAATGCCGCAGCATCGCCCACCCGCGCCACAACAGCATCGTGGGCTTTGACCCCGAAACGGGCAACCCGCAAATCCCGTGGATTACGCAAACCATTTATGAAAAGCTGCTGGAAAAATGCGGCGTGGACGCCGAAGGGTACACAACGCTAACCCCCGAAGAGCGCCTCGGCATCCTCAAAACCAATTGGGAGAGCCTGATTGCCCGCTCCGAAACGGGCGACCCCGTGTATGATTTAATCATCGACCAACCCACATACGAAAACCAAGCCCGCGCGGACACCTCAGAGGGTCCCGACCCCGACCACACCCCGGCGGCGGATCTTACGCGCTATGGGCTTGTCGGACTTGACGGACGCTATTTGAACAACGCCCCGCAGTGCATAGGCTGGCTGGACCTCACGCGCGGAGGCGGCTCCGGCTCGCTGTACATATTCTGGAGCGGCTGGTGGAAGCTGAACACCGCCGCCGCCATACCGTATTACACCGGACGCTATGCCCCGTCAGAGGCAAACGGCGGCTCACGCGTCGGCTTCGGCTTCGTGGCAATCGGCTCATCGATAGAAGACTTCACCCAGCCCTCACAGACGACAAGCGAACTCTTGACGGACGCCACGCACGAAAATTTAACCGCCACCGTCACAAAGCTTACGCTGGCGACAGCGGGCATAATATTCCTGCTGGTGCTTGTCGCCATATGGCTGGCGTCCTATCTGACGGATAACATTCGTCAGGTAATCAGCGGCATCTCGCGCTTCCGCGGCGGTGAGCGTCAATTCCGCTTTAATACCAAAAAACGCGACGAATTCGGCATGCTGGCGGATTCCTTTGACGAGATGGCGGACAGCGTTGTCGGCAGCGTCGCGGGTCCGCTTGTCATAACGGATATGCGCCTTGACATTATATATATGAATAACCACGGCTTAGACCTCATCGGGAAGCCGCTGTCAGAAATCGTCGGCAGCCATTACTTTAAGTATAGCATCTATCCAAACAACTCAAAATACTGCCCCGTCACCGCCCTGCGGGAAGGACACGAGGCAGAGGTGTTCTATCATGAGGAAAGCGGACGGTATTACAGAGGCACCGCCAACTATCTGCTGAACAGCGCCGGAATAAAAATCGGATATATTATAGTATCCACCGACGTGACAGAGCTATCCATGAAACAGCAGGAGCTGGAGCGCGCCGTGGCGGAGGCCAACAGGGCAAGCGAGCATAAGGGCGAATTTTTAGCCCGTATGAGTCACGAGATACGTACCCCGATGAATGCCATAATCGGAATAACAAGCATAGTCCGCCGCCGCCTCGGCGAGCTGTCCATCGAAGCGTCCGAACTGGGCGAAATACGCGAAAACATCGCGCAGATCGAAACCTCCAGCCAGCATCTGCTGGGACTGCTGAACGATATATTAGACCTCTCTAAAATCGAAGCCGGAAAAATCGACATCACAGAAGAGGTGATGGAGCTGCCCAAGCTGGCGGAAACCGTGGACAGTATCATCCGCCCGCGCTGCTCAGAAAAGAACATCGAATTCATAACAGATTTTCAAAAGCTGACCCACTCCGCGTTTATGACAGACCCCCTGCGGCTGCGTCAGGTGCTGATTAATCTGCTGGGCAACGCCGTAAAATTTACGCCGGAAAACGGCAAAATTTATTTCGGCATACACCGCCTAGACCGCGTGGACGGCAAAACCAAGCTGAAATTCACGGTGCGCGACACAGGCATCGGCATCACGCGTGAAAATCTTCAAAACATCTTCACGCCGTTTGAACAGGGCGGGTCTAACGTCACCAAGCGCTTTGGCGGCACGGGGCTGGGACTCTCCATCTCCCGCAGGATAGTCCAGTTGCTGGGCGGGGATATAACGGTGGACAGCGAGCCCGGACGCGGCAGCGAATTTTCCTTTGAGCTGTGGATGACAGAGGCGGAAAGCGAGGGCGACGCGGAAATCACAGCCGAGGACTTCACCGGCAAATTCGCGGGACGCCGAATCCTTTTGGTGGACGATGTGGAAATAAACAGGATGATAGTATCCTCTATGATTGAAGACACCGGCGCGGAAATAATTGAAGCCGGGGACGGCGACGCCGCCTTCAAAGCCTTTGCCTCCTCCGACCCGGACTCCATCGATATTATCCTTATGGACGTGCAAATGCCCGTGATGGACGGCTATGAAGCGACAAGAGCCATTCGCGGACTGCTGCGCCCCGACGCCGCGACGGTGCCGATAATCGCCCTTACCGCCAACGCATTCAAAGAAGACATCGACAAAGCGACCGCCGCCGGGATGAGCTCGCACCTTGCCAAACCCGTGGAGCTTGAAACCCTGCTGGGCGCCCTGCGCAAGTATCTGAAATAGCGCCTGAAACAGCAATTAAAAATATTTAAGCAAACATTTAATTTGTAAATAATGTGTTACAGCGCGCGCGTCGGCGGAATTCTGTGGTATGATAGGGTTTCCGGAAAGGGGGCAATTTCACGATGCGGAATTTTCTGATCAACCTGATGCGGGGGCGCTACGGTCCCGATAACCTCGGCACAGCCTTAATATTCATCTCTTTGATACTCAGCCTTATCCTGCGCGTCTTGGGGCTGGGGATGCTGGCTGCGCTGCCGTATGCCCTGCTTGCCCTGATGATATTCCGAATGTTCTCCCGCAACATAACGGCGCGCCGCCGTGAAAACGACCGCTTTCTGCGCTATTACGCGCCCATCCGCACAAAAATAAAAAACCGCGTCGCGCGCCTTCGCGACCGCAAGACGCATAAATTCTTCACCTGCCCCGGCTGCCGCAAAACGCTGCGCGTCCCGCGCGGACGCGGCGCGCTGCAGATAACCTGCCCGCGATGCGGGGAACGCTTCGTCAGAAAAACATAAAAAAGCCGCCTTAGAAATAACTAACAAATATAGGGAATAAATAATTTTTGCGCCGCGTTGGATAATATTGCACTGCGGCGCAACTGCTTTATCCGAACCGCTAAAATTTATGAAAAAAATTATGAAAAAATCGTTGCGGAGGGGTTGACACGCCCTGACGCCCTGTGATATACTGTAACAGTAAGAAATGATTGGGCAAATTGCCACCGTATGCCGTGAATATTTCGCCTGTGGCAAAAAAGGCTAAAGCCGCCAAATGAATATTACGATATATTATACAGAACAAAGCGTCGCGGCAAAGGCGCCCGAAATACGAAATAAACAGCAGCAACAGAACA
>JAIRRO010000154.1 GCA_031255955.1 Oscillospiraceae bacterium | reverse complement strand
CGCCCCATGCGCGAGCTTTTGCCGCCCGCGAGAATCACAACAGGCGTCACGGCGCGGCGCGATATTGCCCGGCGCGTTGGGCGTTCAGCCACACTATCAGGGTGGAGGGCACCGGTGCGCCGTCCTTGTCGCTGTAGGGGGCGCCGTCGTCATAGAGCAGATTGTTGAGCGCAGGAATCCACACCAGATGGTCAACGGGCGTCCGCGTCACGCCGTCGGGGAAGAAATATCCCGTGGGCAGGGTGAGAAGGCGCGTGTCCGCACCTGTTTTTGATGCGGCGTCAAGCAGCGCGGCGCGAAGGCGCTCGGTTTCCTCCGGCGTTGCTATGAAGTCATTTTCGCCGTGAATTTCCCAAATCGGCAGCGCCGCGACGCGGGAGAGTTCATCGTAATCACCGATGTAGTCCATTCTGGGGCAGCAGGGTACGGCGGCGGCAAAGACCTCGGGGCGCTCGCGTATGACCAACCACGTCATCCCGCCGCCCATGGAATAGCCGCCGACATAAATCCTGTCGCGGTCGGCGTCGGGATGGCGCTCCAGAAAATCATCGAGCGCGGCGAAAAAGGGCTTTACTTGCAGGGGGTTCCACGATATGCCGTGACCGGGGCGCAAATCCTCATTCGCGCGCGGGGTCATAATATACGCGCCGCCGGAGGAAAAGAGACGCTGGAAACGCTCGCCCGCCCACGCGCCGATGGGATTGTATTCAAAAAGATTTGTCCACGCGGAGGTGCCGCCGTGCAGCCCGTGGAACCAGATGAAAAGCGGGTATTTTACGCCGTCCCGCGCAGGCGGGGCATAGTAATTATATTCGATGGCAAGCCCCGTGTCCGGTTCGACGGGTCCCCACGCGACGCGGAATTTTTTTATATCGTCAAGCAGCGGTGAGACGCCGTCGCCCGCCTGACGGAAGATATACATCTCTGTTATGGCGCCGTCGTCGTTTTGGCGGATGAAATAGTTATCGTTCCAGTCGGTTTGCAAATCCTCTATCCGGCTTTTGTAATTGCGGATGATTTCGGGATTTGCCACCGTGTAGACAGGTGCGCCGGGGACGAAGGAATACTCCGTTTCCTCCACCCCGAGAACGATTTTGCCATCGCGCGGGGCAGAAATGGAATACCCTGTGATAAGGCTGTCGTCAACGGACAGCTCGACGATGTATCCGGCTTCGTCAACCTCGCACAGAAACGGTCCCGGCCAAACAGCCCAGCCGGGGGAGCGCAGCAGATCAAGCCCCTTCTTCACGCGAACCTCGCACAGATCGCCGTCCATAATCGCGCTGTAAACGCGATGCTCCGGAGCCTCTCCCGACGCCGCGACGTGACGGACGCCGTCCGGGGCTTCCACGCCGGAAAAGCAGATGAGTTTTTTCATAAACGATGCTCCTTATATATTCAGGTTACATATTCATATTTTCCAGCAGCGTCACACATTCGACGTGCGCGCAGCGCGGAAACATATCAAAGGCGCGAGTCGCCGCCGTCGAATATCCGCAGTCCGCAAAGAGCCGTATATCGCGGGCGAGCGTCGCGGGGTCGCAGGAGATATAGACGACGCGGCGCGGAGCGATACGAGCGACGGAGGATATGACGTCGGGGTGCAGACCTTTTCTCGGCGGGTCGACAACGACGACGGAGGGGGAAACGCCGTTTTGGGCAAGCTGCCGCGCCGCCTCTCCGGAATCGGCTAACAAAAATTCTGCGTTCGTGACGCCGTTGAGCGCGGCGTTTTCGCGGGCGTTGCTCACAGCGTCGGGTATGATCTCCGCACCGAAGGCGCGGCCGGATAGCCTCGCCAGCGCAAGTGTTATTGTACCCGCGCCGCAATATAAATCAAGCGCGGCGTCGGATTTAGTCGGGGCGGCAAGGGAGAGCGCGAATGAATAAAGAGCCTCCGCTTGCGCGCGATTGACTTGATAAAACGCCCTTGGCGAGAGCCTGAACGTGAAGCCGCCCAGCGTGTCCTCTAAATATTCCGAGCCGTAAAGCACACGCAGGCTCCCGTTCAGCACGGCGTTGCCCGGGGAATTGTTGATGATTTGCAGTATTCCGACGGCTTCGGGGACACGCTCGCGCAAAACAGAGATGAGCTTCTCGCGGTGCGGCAGCTCCGCGCGGCGGGTGATAATGGCGATTTGAGCGCCGCGCCCCTCACGGAAAAATATGTGCCGCACAAGGGTATCCGGCACGCGGGCGGAATCCATCCACGAGCGCACAGCCGCGGCGGCGCGCAGGGAAGCCTCAGATTGAATGACGCAGGTCTCCGCCGGGATGACATCGTGGCTGCGTTCGCGATAAAAGCCCGTGACGGCGCGTCCGTCGGGGGCTTTGCCGACCTCAAAAACCGCCTTGTTGCGATAGCCGTTAACAACGGGGGAGGGGACAACATCAGGCAGAGAAGCTGCAGCCTTGCCGATGCGCTCCAGCGCGTCCGAGACGCGGCGATGCTTGGCGCGCAGCTCCTCAGGATAGCTCATATGTAAAAAATCGCACCCGCCGCATTTGCCGAAATTGGGACAGGCGGGCTCAATGCGCTCGGGGGAAGGCTCAAGAACGTCCTCAAGCCGCGCGTAGACAACCGACGCGCCGACCTTCAGGACGCGCGCGTTAACTGTTTCGCCGAAAATTGCCCGCCGGACGAACACAACGCGACCGTCAGCGCGCGCCACCCCGTCGCCGGAGGACGTATATCCCTCGATTTTCAACGTCAGAATTTCGTTCTTCGTCATAGCAGCCACAGGATACCATAAAAGCGCGAAAAAAACAACGCGGGCGGGGGATACACTTATCCGCGGCAGGGGAAAAGCTCCTGCGATTCACCGAAAAATCTGTAAATTTCGGAATTTTTAATTTTTGTGTTGCAATTTGATATGTTTTCTGATATTATATGTCGGCTCAACGATAATCCAAATATTCCGATGATTAGGAGGTGCGGCAAATGGCCAAATGTGAATTTTGCGGCAAGGGTGTTTCTTTCGGTATTCAAGTAAGCCACTCCCACAGACGCAGCAACCGTACATGGAAGCCGAACGTCAAGCGCGTGTCGGCTGTTGTGAACGGCTCTCCGCGTCATGTCTATGTCTGTACGCGCTGTATGCGAAGCGGGAAAGTGACAAGGGCGGTATAACCGGTACGCCGCCGCGAATATGCGGCGGCGGGAAGCGTTTTCGGTGACATCTACCCACAGCCGAGGCTGTGGGTAGATGTTATACTGCCCGTATTTGCGGCGCATAGCCGCATATGCATCGGGCATATAAATGTCCCGTTATGCTTGAGCTTACCGGTTTGATTACGGCGCACGTGTGCGCCGCCCTGTCCGACGCCTTCGGCGCCGCGTATTACGCGGGCTCGGGGACGTCACAGACGCTTGCCCTGCTTTGCAAGCTGAACAGATATGTGTACGCGGATATTCCGCGCTTCTCACGGCGCGGCGCGGACGAGCTGCGGGCGCTCACGGGGGCGTCCGTGATATTAGAGCCGTCGCCGGAGCGCGTTTTGAAAGCGACGCTTGCCGTGCTGGAGCTGCCCGCCGCGGGGCGAAAATTTTCCCGAAGCTGCGTGGTGTACGCAACGCGCGAGAGCTATTATGACAGCGCGGAATGGTCGCGGCGCGTCGGGGGAGTTAAAGCGGGACTTAATGACAACACATTGCGCGATAATTTTACGCTTGCCGCCGCAGGAGGCGCGATTCGCCGCCGCTCGGCGGAGCTTGGCGGAATAATAATCTTGACAAAGCGGGCGTAAAACAATTATAATTGCGCCGCCGCAGTTGACGCGGCGCGACGAAAGGAACGGTTACGAGATGGCAAATGAAGCGAAATTCAAGATGAGCACAGAGCGGCTTGAGGAGCTTAAAACAGAGCTTGATTATTTGCAAACCGTGCGTAAAAAAGAGGTTGAAGAGCAAATAAAGGAAGCGCGCGCGTTCGGAGACCTTTCGGAAAACAGTGAATTTGACGAGGCGAAACGGGAGCAGGGCAAGCTGTACGGAAGAATGGCGGAGCTGAAGAATCTCGTTGAAAACGCGGAGGTTGTGGACGCGGCGGCGGTCGGCGGCGGCGTGGGTATCGGTTCCGTCGTCGTTGTGCTTGACCTTGAGGACAATTACGAGGCGGAATATCGCATCGTCGGCTCGCAGGAGGCGGATCCCGCAAACAACCTTATCTCG
>JAIRRO010000144.1 GCA_031255955.1 Oscillospiraceae bacterium | reverse complement strand
GGCTGCCCCGTCCGGCGTCCGTCCGGCGTTGCCCACGTAAGCTCTCCCTGCGGCACGTGGTCGGCAGCGCCATACATACCGCCCTTGTATACCGAGCAGCGTTGGTTTGAAAACTCTGTGCAAAGCTGATAATACAGGTCAACCACCCATTTAAGCTCCATATCGGCGTAGGGGTCGGCGTTGCCGTAATGCGGAGCCTCTGTGATAATGCGTTGGCGCAGCGGTTCATAACCCTCCCAGTTGGCGAGGATGGCGTCCAAAAATTCTTTGCCGCTGACAAGCTTTTTGTCAAAGACCATATATTTGATGGCTGTCAGGCTGTCGCCGACGGTTGCAAGCCCCGTAGCCGTGCCGCCGTAGGAATTATACTTCGCGCCGCCCGCGGAGACGTCCATGCCCTTTTCCATGCAGCCTGTTGTGGATATGGACAGGTTCGGGAACGGGAACAGGCGCGCCTGCTCATACTCGGCATAGTTGTTCAGCGTCGCTGACCACGTCAGCATCCATCGGGCAAGCTTTTCGAGCGCCGCGCGGACGTCCTCAATAGAGTTCATTTCGTACAGATATCCCGAGCGCACATGCTCCGGCGCCTGCTGCCCGTTCATCGGGTTTATGCCGTTGTTAATCGCCATTGTAATCGCGATAGACCAATAAATGCCGTTATGCGACATCGCCGTCCCGTTCGGGGCGGGATAATCGTTGCCGGAGCCGACAATTTCCTGACAACCGATGAGGCTGTAATCCCGCGCGTCCTCCAGGGAAAACCCAAGCTCTTTCATAATGCCCGGTATGATAACCTCGTCATTTTGGAACAGCGGCAGCCCGCCGATAATTTTGGAGGTCTCCAGCGCGCAGTTCCATAATTCGTCCGGGGTGTTTTTGTGTACACGCAGGGATATGGTGGGCTCGTGCAACTTCATCCGCGCTATCGTTTCCATAACCATATATGAAACAGGGTTCGCCGCGTCCTCGCCCGTTTCCGGTATAAGTCCGCCTATCGTGGTGTGCTGACCGATATGCCCGATACCGGCGGTCTGCGCCATTTTGCCGAACCCGCCCTCTGAAAAGGTGTTGAGCTTCAGGAAAAAGGCATCGACAAGCTCCTGCGCCTCGTCCATTGTAATGGCGCCCGCTTCAAGGTCACGCGCCAGATACCGCCAAGTGTTTTGGTCAAAGCGCCCCATCGACGTCACGCCGGGTCCGTTGTCAACCATCAAGAAAAGGTGGTACAGCAGTATTTGCTGGCATGCCTCCCAGAAAGTGCGCGCGGGCTTTTCGGCAATCCATTCAAGCCCCTCCGCCATTTTTTCAAGCTCGTTTTTGCGCTCCGGCGTGGGGGCGTTCTTCGATTTCTCCCGCGCCAGCTCGGCGTAGCGGCGCGTCAGGGTAATGGCGCCATCGCAAGCGATTGTCGCCGCCTTATAGAACACATATTTGCGCATATCGTCGCCCATAATGCGCCCGCGTCGTTCGTCCAGCCAGTCCTGCGCCTGCTTGCGGATTGCGCCATAGCCCTTTTTCAGGATGTTTTGGAAGCCCGGCGTTAAGTGCCCGGGCGGAAGCAGCGCCCCGGGACGTCCGGGAATGCCGTAATCGCTGGCTTGCAGGCTTACAAATTCCTCCGCGCCGTCCGGCAGCCATTTGTCGCCAAAGCCGCCACCGCCGGAGCGCATCTGCCGAAACATCATCTCGCGCAGCTTTTTCAGCTCCTCCGGCGATATGGCAAGCTTTTGTCTGGAATACAGCGGGTCGTCAATGGGGGCGTGGTGAAGTCCGTCCGCCTCGATCGGCCAAGTGTTTTCAATGTCAGCCATCAGCCACATCGCGCCGCTTCCGCCGCCGAAATTCTTGTTTCCCAAATTTCCGACAAAATAATCGTCGTCCTCTATTCGCAGCGGCATTTGAGAAATGATGTACAGCGATTGCAGGGGCTTTTGAATCAGCGGAGTGACGCCGTCATACTTCTCCGCCGCCTCCATTTTCAGGCGCGTTTTCTCCGAGTCCGCGATTATCACCCTGTTGCGGATTTTTTCACGCATATTCCAGATGCGTTCGGTGTAGGGCTTGAATTTATACATTGCATTTCCCCCGTTTAATAAAATTTTTGGTGCCTTTTGATAGCTCTTTTGATAGCTGTGGTATGCTGCTGATTTCCTATGCCGGTATTCTATCATTTTTTATGCGCGTTGTCCAGTCACATTGAAAGCCGCTCTCCCAGAGCGCGCGCCGCCTCCAGCGCGTCCGTGTCGTCACCGGCTGCCAGAGTGTCTGTGTTCAGCGAAACGACGACGTCCTCCTCGCGCAGCTCCGCGCCCAAAATTCGCAGCATAACGCGCGAAAGACGCCGCGCCTCCGCCGGATTACCTTTGCCGCCGCCCGCCAGCAGGACGCCGCCGCGCTTCGGGCGCGGGATTATCGGCTCGCCGCGAAAATGCTTCGCGGAATGATAAATCTGCAAACGGCTGGCAAGGGCGATAACGGGCGGCGTGAGCGAGCCGTAATACACCGGGGAGGCGATTACGACGCGGTCATAATCGTCGGCGTATATCGTGCGCATATCGTCGTCGATGGCGCAGCCGGGCGAGGCGCGGCAAAAACGGCAGTCCACGCAGGGGGTTAGCCTCGCGCGGTATGTTGAAAGCTCAGATATTTCTCCCATAAGTCCGGGGCGCAGCGCTTTAATAAGCGCCGCTGTGTCCCCGTTTTGTCTCGGGGAGCCGTTGATAATCAATGTTTTCATCGGGAATTATGCCGACGTGTCACTGCCCGCTGACGCAGTCCGAGCCGCCGAACAGCGCCTCCAGCCGTGCTAGAATATCGTACGGCAGCGGCGGCATATCGATAGCCGAAAGATTTTCTGCGAGATGCTCACGGTTTTTTGTGCCTGTCAGCGTGACCGTAATGCCCGGCGTGTGTCTGCAAAAGCGGTAAGCCGCCTCTGTGAGGCTTTTCGCCGCGCCGGAATCCGTAATGAATTCCAGCCCTCCGTCGCGCCGCAGCAGCTCGGCGTCGCCCTGCCCGGCTGATATAATGCGCTCAATATCCCGCTTTAGCACATCTCCGCCGCGCAGAGCGTTTCTGACGGCGAACATACACAGCACCGCGACGTTTTTCTCAATTGTCAGCGGCAGCACGGTTTTGGCGGCTGACGGGTTTAGGATGTTATAGCCTGTCATGATGACGTCAAAGAAGTCGTCCGCCAGCGCCAGCGGCAGCATTTTGTGGCTCGTATCCGCGAAAAAGCGCTCTGTAATCCCCGGAAAACGGATTTTGCCCTGCTCCCGCGCCTTTATCAGCGCCGGAATCAGCGTCTCTGACACGGCGCGGTATTGCTCCGCCGTGACGGCGTGCAGGTGATATACATCAATGTAGTCTGTGCCCAGCCGCGCAAGGCTCTCGTCCAAGCGCCGGGCTAACTCCTCTGCGGATATGACGCCGCCGTCGGGATTTTCATAGCTCACCTTGGTGCTGATAACATATTTATCCCGCGGCACCCCGCGCAGCCCCGCGCCGACGGCGCCTTCCGTGCCATACGCCATCGCAGTGTCAAAGAAGGTGACGCCGCCGTCATACGCCGCGCGGACAATCCCCGCGGCGTGCGCCTCTCCAAGCTCGCCTATTCCCAGCCGTGAAAAGCCGCCGCCGCCGAGTCCGCCAACGCTTACGCGCACACCTGCGCGTCCCAGTGTAATCGTGTTCATTTAACAAGCCTCCGTATTCGATTTATTTGATTGTAGGATAACACGAATAGAGGGAGGGTGGCAAGTGCTTTGCGCGTCCCCGACGCCCCACCGTGTCCTTTGTCCCGTAGGGGCGCGCATCTTTTTGCTGCCGCCCTGCGGTGGTGGCATAGAGGTTGTTCGCCTTTGCGTTGCATGCAAAAAACCACGCAACTAAATTATAGTTGCATTTTTCGCGAAAGTGTGATATAATAATAGACGAGGTGGGGAAATGGGTAAAAAAGAAAAGCTGATCGAACGGCTTAAAAGCAATCCAAAAGATTTTACCTTCGACGAAATGCAAATTGCGCTTGAAGCGCTTGGCTTTGTACTTTCCACTAAGGGAAAGACGAGCGGTTCGCGTGTCAAATTCGCGAGAGGTAACGCGGCGATCATCCTGCATAAGCCCCACCCGAGAAAAGAGCTTTTGGAATACCAAATCAAACAAGTGTTAGATGTTTTGGAAAAGGAGAATCTGTTATGACTAATGAAATGGAGTATCGTGGTTACTACGGCACAGTTGAATATTCGTCCGCCGATAAGGTGCTGTATGGCAAGGTAATCGGTGTAAACAGCCTCATTTCTTATGAGGGGGATAGCGTTCAAACGCTACGGGTAGATTTCGAGGGCGCTGTCGACGATTACCTTGAAATGTGCCGCGAGAACAATGTGGATCCGGAAAAGACCTACAAGGGCAGCTTCAATGTCAGGGTGTCGCCGGAGCTTCACCGGAGCTTGGCGATGTACTCCGCAACACACGGGAAGTCCTTGAATTCCACCGTTGAGGAAGCCATTCGGAAATATGTGACGGAATAATTTTTCCCCCGTTTGCGCGTTTCAACAAAAAAACATATATTTCTGCAAAAACACTGTCTCCCAATACGCTTGAAATCCGCGCGGCGGCGTGATATAATCGAGTGGGCGGAGGGAGCGGCGACGCCGCGGTACAACCGCCACTCATAATGTTCCGGAGGCTCTCGGTGAAATTTTTAGCTGACAAAATAGACAGGTTTTGTCTGACGCACAAGCGTTTTGGGATACAGCGCCTGATGATATACATCGTCGCGGCGTCCGCCGCCGTTCTTGTCCTCAGCCTGCTTGATACAAGGGGAACGTTGCTGAGTGTTCTGATGTTTGACCCCGGACTTGTTTTGAACGGAGAGGTGTGGCGCGTCGTCACATGGGTTTTTATGCCCTTGGGCAGCAGCAATTTGCTGTTCTCAGCGCTTGCGCTGTATTTTTATTACTTCATCGGCACGTCGCTGGAGCGCGAATGGGGCGCGGGCAAGCTGACGATTTTTTATATCTCGGGGATTGTTCTAAATGTGGCATATTCCCTGCTGATGTATGTAACGGGACTTGCGCAGTACATTTTCCTCGACCCGATGTATTTGAATCTTTCTATGTTCTTCGCGTTTGCGACGCTATTTCCGGAGCATAGAGTTATGCTGTTTTTCGTGATTCCGGTAAAAATTAAATGGCTGGCGTGGCTCGACGCGGCGCTGTTCGCATATCAGATGTATAGCGCCATCGTTATCGGGGCGTATTTTTACGCGCTGGTTCCCGTCGTGGCTGTTTTGAACTTTTTGCTTATCTGCGGCGTACCAATCCCGCGCGTGCTGCAAGCGCGCATGCGGACGGCGACGCACCGCCGCGAAAGGGACAACGTGATTGACGTCAAATTCCGCGGCGACGAGGCGTACCGCCATAAGTGCGAGGTATGCTCCCGCACAGAGGTGTCAAATCCGGAGCTGGAATTCCGTTATTGCTCCCGATGCGAAGGCTTTCTTTGCTATTGCGAGGAGCATATCGATAATCATATCCATAAATAGATATAGATAGAGGCGGGGCTTTGTTTTACGCCTTCCCGAGCGCGCGCAGCACCTTATCCGGTGTGGCGGGCGGATCTACCCACGCGCCGATGGCATTGTGAATCGCGATGATGACAAGGTGCGTATTCGCTAAGGAGTGGCTGATGCCGTTTGCGCCGTATGCCGCGTTGCCCGCGCGCGTCTCAAGAAATTCCCGCTCTACAACAGGCACGTCAAGCAGCCCCGGTTTTTTATAATCTATCATATTGTTGTTCAGGCGCACGCCTGTTTTCGGGTCATAGACATAGTCCTCAAGCAGCTGACAGCCTTGGGAAAAATACATAACCTGATCAATTTGGCTTTCAAGAGAGGTCGGGCGCATAACCTTGCCCGGGTCGGCGACGACGCCGAAACGAAGAATTTCAACCTCACCCGTTTCCTCGTCCACCGCCACCTCGCAATAGGCGGTGTTCATAGTGTCAAGCTTCAGCCCCATGCCCTGCGCCCACAGCGCCGTGGGCGGTCTGCCGGAAAAATGCGCGGTCACATCGCGCGTGACAGCCGCAGAGAGCGGCTGGCGCTTTGACGGGTCGGCTTTGACTATTACAGCCCCATCCTCAAGGTCCAGCTCGTCCGGAGAGAGTCCCTTAAACGGACTGGGCTCCGGCGGCGCTCCGAAGAAAAACATCGGGGGAGGGGCGTCCGCCTCCTCGGCAGCCGCCTCAAGCAGCTTGCGCTTTAATAGATTGGCACATTCCTTAGTTACCCACGCGGAGGCTGTGGTTCCGTCGGAGCCGCCGCCGACAGGCGTAAACTTTTCGCGATAATTGAAATCAATATCCACATCGTCATATTCCAAGCCAAGCTCCTCCGCCACGACCATGGCGTTGCACTCCACGGCGAACACGCCGAACACAGGACCTTGCGTCGGCATATGCACGCGCCCGTTTTTGTATTCCAGCTTGCTGTCATAGCCGGAGAAGGAGTGGCGCGGACACATCTGATAACGGAAGCTTGCCCCGTGCAATCTGCCGTCCGGCAGACGAAGCTGCCCTGCGCGGTGGGGCTTCCAGTTCATAAGCCGCCGTCCGGCGTCAAGACAAGCGTCAAAGCTCGGGACATTTCTGTCGTCGTCCTTTGAATCGGGACCGTGAAGATTAAGGCGGGCGATGTCGATGGGGTCGCGGTCAAGCTTTTCAGAGATGAGATAAATCGCCGCGGTGCCGATGTCCCAGTTAAACGGACAGTGCTGACCGGAGACATACATCAAACCGCGGTTGGAATCCACGATCTCCATATGCTGACGTATATTCTTGCATTTGAATGAGTTATAGCAGCCCATGGTCTGGTCGCCCGTCGTGCCGAAGCTTGAGCTGCCCTGAGAGCCGCCGTCGGCAATGGAAAAATCGTCGATGGCGGTGATCATACCCTCGTTCGTAAAACCGAGCTTTAAGTGCATAAAGCGCTCTTTCATAATGAAATCAAAGGTTTCCTCACGCGTGTTGACGCAGCGGACAGGACGCCCCGTGCGCCTTGCCAAAAGCGGCGTGATTTCCTGTGATTTACGCAGTCCCCAGTCGCAATACTTGCCGCCCATAAAAAGCCCTTCCTGAACGGTCTTATCCAGCGGCATACCATACATCTGGGCAATGGCGCGGCGCTCGCGCACGGCGCCCTCTATGTGCAGGCTTTTACCCTCGCCGAAATAGGCGTCGTCCTCCCACCAAGCCACAGAGCCGGACGGATTCGGCATATGCGAAGCGAACGGAGGCATATACAGGCTGTATTCAACGATGTGGTCAGCCTCACGGAACCCGGCGTCAACATCACCGGAAACAACGTCGGAATAAGAAACGTTTCCGCGCTTGGGCGGGTTCACAGCGCCGCCGCCCCCGCCAAAGCTGGGCGGGTCAAGTACGTCCGGACGCAGGACATAAGCCTCCTCCTCACGCGATTTATGCAAATCGGTATAGGCGGGGAGAATCTCCCACTCGATATCCAGCGCGCGAAGGGCGGCGTCACAGATATCCTCATCCTCGGCGACGACTATGACGGCGGTTTCCTGCCCCTCAAAGTCCGCCAGATTATCCAGCCACGGGCGTCGCGGACCGAAGCTTTCCCCGTGACTGACCAGCGCCTTAACGTCCTCATCTTCCCACGTCAAAATATCTGCGACGCCGGGAATGGCGCGCGCCCGTGACGTGTCTAAGCGCGTAATACGCGCGTTTGCATAGGGACTGCGAAGAAACTTCGCGTGGAGCATCCCCGGAAAGGTATAATCGATACCGAATTTTGCGATTCCCGCAGCCATAGCATAGCTGAGTTTACCGGGCAGATTTGCCTTACCCACCACCCTGAAGCTCTCTCGCTGACCGTTTGCGCCTATCAAGTCCGCCATTGTCTCCGCACCTCTTTTTATTAGTTTTTATTTCTACAGCCATATTAACCCGCGCGCGGGGATTTGTCAATACCGCGATTGCGATTGACACGCGGCGATTTGTGCTGTAATATAAGCGCACAACAGCTTTGGAGGCACGTATATATGAAAAGCGCCCTTAAAAAGGAAAGAAAATCAATAGCGATTCTCACAGCGGCGGTGATCGTATTTCTGGCGGTAAGCGCCGCCGCCGTGTATTTATCCGTGAACGCAGATACCGCCGGACCGGGCGGAGAGATGCCCCGCGTGGATGAGGTGATTATACCGGACCCCGAGCCCCCGCTGGCATATTTTGAACCCGAGCCGGAGGCGTCGCCCGAGCCGGAGCCGGAATTTGTCGCAGCGTCGGCGTGGACGCCGGACGCCGATACCCTCGCGCGGGCGGCGGAGCTGTTATCCGCGATGACGGACGAAGAAAAGCTATATCAAATGCTGTTTGTCACGCCGGAGGCGCTTACGGGCTACACGCGCGTCTATCAGGCGGGGCAGGCAACGCGAATTGCGCTTGAAAAATACCCCGTCGGCGGAATTGTTTATTTCGAGCGCAATATTGACTCACCGGAGCAAACGCGCGAAATGCTTACGAAAACGCAGGAGATGGCAAAAATCCCGATGTTTCTCGGCGTGGACGAAGAGGGCGGGCGCGTCGCGCGGATAAGCTCTCAAAGCGCGATGGGATATGACGCGCTGCCGCCGATGGCGGAGCTTGGCGCGTCGGGTGATTCCGCTAAGGCT
>JAIRRO010000011.1 GCA_031255955.1 Oscillospiraceae bacterium | reverse complement strand
GGTCTTGATATTCTCGCTGAGAACATCACCGACAATCCGAAAAACCGCACGCGCTTCATCGCCATCGCCGCGGCGCCGGTTTATGGGGAGGACGCCGACAGTGTCACCATCACCTTTTCCACCCGCCATCAATCCGGCGCGCTGTGCGCCGTGCTGCAAGCGTTTCAGCTGGCGGGGGTGAATTTGACGCGCATAGAGTCCCGCCCGGCGTCGTCCGATTCTTATCGCTTTTTCGCGGATTTGGAAGGGAACATTTTAGAGCAGCGTGTGCGCGACGCCATCGGACAAGCCTCTGTGCAGGCAGAATATTTTGAGGTACTCGGCTGCTGCGCCACCCATCGGGAGGATGTGTAGGTGAAACCATGTGACCGCAACGTAATTTTCATCGGTATGCCCGGCAGCGGGAAAAGCACGATAGCCCGGCTCACTGCCGACGCGCTGGGACGCAATTTTTTTGACGCCGATGCCGAGATAGAAAAGCGCCACGGCGCCACCTGCGCCGAAATAATAACCACGCGCGGCGAGGATGTGTTCCGCGAGCTTGAAACAGACATTTTAACTGAGCTTCTTACAAACAGCACCTCCGCCGTTATCGCGGCGGGCGGCGGCGCCGTACTCAAAAACGCGGAGCTGATGCGTCGCCGCTCCGTCGTCGTGTATCTGACGCGCCCGCTTACGGCAATTTCGGACAGCTTAAGCTCCGGCGAAAGACCGCTCTCCCGAACGGCGGAGCAATGGCAGCAACTTTATGCCGAACGGCATATGCTCTATGAAGCCTCGGCGCATATCACAGTTACTAACGACGACACACCGGAACTTGCCGCCGAGCGGGCAGCCGCCGAAATCCACCGCCATCTGAAGGCGCGGCTGCTTGTAATAAACGGACCGAATTTGAATCTGCTCGGCACGCGCGAGCCGGATATTTACGGCTCCGGCACATATTCGGAGCTGCTGACGATGCTTCGCGACGCGGCGGCGGAGCGCCGCTTTTCCTTGGACTTTTTTCAAAGCAACCACGAGGGCGTGATAATCGACGCGCTGCATGACTCCGTCGGCGTTTATGACGGCATCGTGATAAATCCCGGCGCATATACGCATTACAGCTACGCGATTTATGACGCCCTGCTTGCCATAGGCATACCGGCGGTGGAGGTGCATATCTCGAATATCACGACGCGCGAGCCGTTTCGCCGCACATCCGTCACCGCCCCCGCCTGCATCGCGCAGATTCACGGAGAAGGCTTTTTCGGCTATATACGCGCTATGGACACGCTTCTGGACGCGTTATATGACAGCAGCAATGACTGATAAAATTAAGCTCGCCGTCATTGGCTCTCCCGTGGAGCATAGCCTCTCTCCGTCAATTCACGCCCGCTTCGCCAAGGCGCTCGGCATTGATATCGAATACTCGCGGATTGACGTGACGCGCGACACGCTCGCCGATTTTATAAAGCGCGCAGCTGATACACATAATCAAAATTGCGAGCGCGTTAGCTGCGCGCTCGACGGCTTTAACATCACGATGCCCCTGAAGGAAGCCATAATCCCCTATCTTGCGGAGCTGGACGCCACAGCGCGCGAGTGCGCCGCCGTGAACACCGTCGTCGTCCGCCGCGGCGGACTGTTCGGATACAACACGGACGGAGCGGGCGTCGTTCGCTCGCTTCAAACAGCCGTTCCTGACCTGCGCGGCAAGGCGGCGCTTATCCTCGGCGCGGGCGGCGCGGCGAAAGCCGCCCTTGCTGCTCTGCATAACGAGGGCGCGGCAGTCACTATTCTGACGCGCCGCGACGCCGCGCATGACGTTTTTTCAGCGGAGAGCCTCGCTCCGCTCGCCACGGCTGCCGATATTATTATAAACGCCACGCCGCTGGGTATGTCGCGCGGCGCGGACAGCGTTGAATTTTCTGACCTCTCGTGGCTTGGGGCGATAAAGCCCGGCGCTGTGATTCTGGACGCCGTGTATAACCCTCCGCAGACGCGGCTGCTCACCCGCGCGCGGGAGCTGGGTATCACGGCACTCGGCGGCTTTGGTATGCTGGCGTATCAGGCACAGGAAGCGTTCACGCTGTTCACGGGTACGCCTCCTCCCACGGGACTTGCCGCCACAATCTGGCGGGAATTAGAAACCGGGTGAAATAGAGCCCTCCCCGCCCACAGCGACTCCACGTTTCATATATCCACGCGCGTCGGCATATAGTTTCCCTATGATATTGCCGAAAGTGGAGTGATGTTTTTGAAAACCAACATCGAGGAACGCGCCTGTGATTTGGCGGCATACATCATAGAAAGCCGGGCTACCGTCAGGGCGGCGGCAAAACGCTTCGGGATAAGCAAGAGCACTGTCCATAAGGACATCTCTACGCGGCTTGAGGACATCAACCGACCGCTGTATCTCCGTGTAAAGGAGATTTTGGAGTTCAACAAAGCCGAGCGGCACATAAGAGGGGGGATGGCGACGCGGGAGAAATACAAAAAGCAGCCGTGACGCGCCGCCGAAAAATCAGATGAGAGCAAGCCGCTGCTGCGGGGTGTCCTCTTCGGCAAGCCTCGCACCGGCGGCGGGAAGATTTCGAGCCAGATATCGCGAACGGTTTTCTATTTCCGTATCCGACAGACGCGCGGCGCGCTCCAGCCTTGTGTTGCGGCGCAGCGTTAACGTCTGCACGCCCTGTGTGCCGCGCGTTGTTTTCGGCGAAAGCTGCGCGGAATTGAATATCATCGCGCGCCCGTCGGAGGAATACAGCGCGATTTCCGTTTCCTCCGTGAGCAGCATCATACCCGCGACGGGGCTTTTGTCCGAATACGCACCCGTCAGACGGCGTCTGTTCGTCTTTGTGGCGTAGGCGGACAGCGGGATGCGCGCCGTTTTGCCGTTTTCAAAGAAAATGAGCAGGGATGCGGAATAATCGTCGGGGTCAAGGGCGAAAATCACATTTTCACCGTCCTCCATACCGAGCGCGGAAGGTAAAAACGCGCCGAGGGAGGACGCCTTTGTATCCTCAAAATCCCGCAGCCGCGCCTTATAGCACTGCTGGCGGTCGGTGAACACGAGCAAGTCGTTCTTATTGCGGGATTCAAACGTCAAAAACGCCCCGTCCGATTCCTTGTATTTCTGCTCCGCGCTCATACGCAGTGATTGCGGAGTGATTTTTTTGAAATACCCCTCGCGCGATAAAAACACGTTTACGGGATAATCGGGGGAGTCGTCCTCCTGCTCGATAACGTCCTCGCCAGCATCGCCGGTCATACCGGTTTTTCGCGGCGCGCCGTATTTTTTTGCTATCTCCTCAAGCTCGCGCGTAATGATGGCGCGCACTCGGGAAGGCTTACTCAAAATGTCTTCCAAATCCGCTATTTCACGTTCAAGCGCGGAGGTTTCCTCTGTGCGCTTCAGGATGTATTCGCGGTTGATATTCCGCAGCCGTATTTCCGCGATGTAATCCGCCTGCGGCTCATCTATGCCGAAGCCGATCATCAAATTGGGCACAACATCGCGTTCCTCGTCCGTTTCGCGAATGATTTTTATCGCGCGGTCGATATCAAGCAAAATTTTTCCCAGCCCGCGCAGCAGATGCAGCTTCGCCTTCTTCTTCTCGGCGTCACTGAACACGCGGCGGCGGACACATTCAATACGCCACGCGCACCATTCGGAGAGTATTTCGCGCACACCCATCACGCGCGGCGACCCCGCGATGAGAATATTGAAATCGCAGGAGAAGCTGTCGGAGAGCGGCGTAAGTCTCATCAGCTTTGACATTAATTTATCCGGCTCGGTGCCGCGTTTCAGGTCAATGGCGAGCTTTAAGCCTTGCAAGCCGGTTTCGTCGCGCATATCGGAAATTTCGCGCAGCTTTCCGGCGCGGATAAGCTCCGCTGTTTTGTCGATTATCGCCTCCGCCGTCGTGGAGTATGGAATTTCTGTGACCTCTATGATGTTTTCTTCGCGGACGTAATGCCAGCGCGCGCGCACCTTAAAGCTTCCGCGGCCTGTTTCATAAATCGCCGCCATTTCGTTCCTGTCATATATAATTTCGCCGCCGGTGGGAAAGTCCGGCGCGGGCATATGCTCCAGCAAATCGCAGCCCTCGTCGCGCAGATACGCCACCGCCGCATGGCAAACCTCGGCGAGATTAAAGCCGCATATGCGGCTTGCCATACTCACCGCGATTCCCGCATTCGCGGCTACAAGGACGTTCGGAAACGCAGTGGGCAAAAGGACAGGCTCCGTCGTCGTCGAATCGTAGTTGTCTACGAAATCAACCGTGTCGCGGTCTATATCGCGGAACAACTCGGCGCAGATGGTTGAGAGCTTTGCCGTTGTGTATCGCGCCGCCGCGCATGCCATATCGCGCGAATACACCTTGCCGAAGTTCCCCTTTGAATCCACGAACGGCGTCAGCAGTGCTTCATATCCTGCGGACAGGCGCACCAGCGTGTCATAAATTGCACCCTCGCCGTGTGGATTTAAGCGCATGGTCTGCCCGACAATGTTTGACGACTTTGTCCGGTCGCCGTTCAGCAGCCCCATCTTGTACATCGTGTACAGCAGCTTGCGCTGAGACGGCTTAAAGCCATCGATTTCCGGCAGCGCGCGCGAGACAATTACGCTCATGGCGTAGGGCATATAGTTCGTTTCCAGCGTATCGACGATGGGCTGCTCTATGACCTCGGCGCGCAAGCCGAGAACATTCGGGTCGGCGCCTTTGTTTGAGGATGCGGGTTGTTTTTTTCTTGCCATTATAAATAAACTCCGATTATATGTTGATTATCAAGATAAATCCGCTGAGTCGAGGTATTTATAGCCGTTTGCCGCGATATGCTCCTTGCGCCCCTGCAGATTATCGCCGAGCAGCAGATCGAACACCTCCGCCGTCCGCCGGACATCGGTCGGCATTACGCGGATCAGACGCCGCGTTTCGGGGTTCATCGTCGTCAGCCACATCATATCGGGGTCGTTCTCGCCAAGCCCCTTGCTGCGGTGTATGGTGTGCTTGGCGCCGCCCAGATCAGCAACGATGGTGGCTTTTTCACGTTCGGAATAGGCGAAATATGTCTTGCTGCCGCAGTTGATTTCAAAAAGCGGGGATTCGGCGACGTGTACATATCCGCGCTCAATAAGCGTCGGCACGAGGCGATACAGCATCGTCAGTATCATTGTGCGGATGTGAAAGCCATCCACGTCGGCGTCCGTGCAGATGATAACGCGCTTCCAGCGCAGCGCGTTTAAGTCGAACGCCGATAAATCGCGCGCGTGCTTGCTGTGAAGCTCCACGCCGCAGCCGAGAACCTTCAGCAAATTCGTGATAATCTCGTTCTTGAATATCTTGTCATAGTCCGCCTTCAGGCAGTTTAATATCTTGCCGCGCACGGGCATAATCCCTTGAAAATCGGGGTCGCGCGAGAGCTTGCACGCGCCCAGCGCGCTGTCGCCCTCCACGATGTAAATTTCGCGTCGCTCCATATCGCGCGTTCTGCAATCTACGAATTTTTCCACGCGGTTTGAAATATCCAGCGAGCCGGAAAGCTTCTTTTTAATGTTAAGCCGCGCCTTCTCCGCCGTCTCACGGCTGCGCTTGTTGATAAGAATCTGGTCGGCGGCGCGGGTAGCCTCCGCGGGGTTTTCAAGGAAAAAGACCTCTAATTGCGCGCGGAGAAATTCCGTCATCGCTTCCTGAACAAATTTGTTGGTGATGGATTTTTTCGTCTGGTTTTCGTAAGAGGTTTGAGCCTGCGTGGAAAAACTGTTTGTGACGAGAATCAGGCAGTCAGAGACGTCGTTCCAGCTTATTTTTGTCTCGTTTTTCTGATACTTGCCGCTTTTTTTCAGGAAGGAATCGAATTCCGATACAAAGGCGCTTTTTGCGGCTTTTTCGGGCGCGCCGCCGTGCTCCAGCCACGATGAATTGTGATAATACTCCGATAGGCACAGCCTGTTTGAAAAGCAGAAGGCAGCGGAGAGTTTAACCTTATACATAGGCTTGTCCTCTCTGTCGCGTCCGCGCCGCTCTGTCTCAGAAAAAATCGCGCGGGTAAGCGCGTCCTCTCCGGCAAGCTCGTTAACATAGTCTGTAATGCCGTCGTCGTAAAGAAAGTCCGTCGTCTCAAAGGAGCCGTTTTCGCGTTGATTCTTGAAGCGGAAGGTCACGCCGCTGTTTACAACAGCCTGCCGCTTTAACGTATCGGTGAAATATTCCGTCGGCACGGCGATGTCTGTAAACACATCAAGGTCGGGTCGCCAACGGATGACGGTGCCCGTGCGCTTGCCGGAATGAGGCTCGCTTTGCAGCCCGCCGATGTTTTCGCCCTTTTCAAAGCGCAGCGTGAATTTTTGCCCGTCGCGATAAATAACGGCGTCCATATATTCCGAGGAATACTGCGTAGCGCAGGAACCGAGACCGTTCAGCCCCAGTGAGAATTCATAGTTTTCCCCGCCGTCGTTGCCGTACTTACCTCCGGCATAAAGCTCACAAAAAACAAGCTCCCAGTTAAACCGCCCCTCAGCCTCGTTCCAATCCACGGGGCAGCCGCGTCCGAAATCCTCCACCTCAACGGAGAGGTCATTAAATCGCGTGACAACCACGAGCTTGCCGAAGCCCTCCCGCGTCTCGTCAATGGCGTTTGACAATATCTCAAAAACCGCGTGACAGCAGCCCTCAAGACCGTCAGAGCCGAAAATCACGCCCGGGCGCTTTCGTACACGGTCGGCGCCCTTTAGGGCTGATATGCTGTCGTTGCCATAATCCTTTGCGTTTGTTTTCAATTCGAGCCTCCAAATTCATCTTCAATATATAGCGTGGCTACGGGAAACGCTGACTTTATATAGTATAGCACACGCTGTCAAGGGCAGCGTCGTTGACAGCGGCGGCGGAGGGTGATAATATTGCTTGCGTTTAGCGGGGCTGCGGCTTTGCGTATTATGATTTGCGGTGGTATTGTGATGAAAACAGGCGTGGAGATTGAAAGGGGGCGAAAAATATGAGTTACAAGCCAAAACAATATACAGCTATCAGTAATATGCTGTTTTGCTTGAAATGTACTGCCGGATACATACCATCACTGCTGTTATGGGTTGCGTTTTCTGTTTTTGTAAAAGTAGCGATACCTGTACTCGAAATGTATATTCCTAAAATTATTCTAACAGAGATAACAGCCGGCAAGTCATGGCAAGGGCTTGTGATTGTCGTGTTAATTTTTACTCTATCACTTGCATTTCTCGGCGCTTTTTCTAAATTTTGCGAGAGATGTATTTATGATAAAAAGAACATGATTGGTCGTTACTATATCAGATTAATCTCGCATAAAGCGCTTACCACTGATTATGCAAACCGCGAGAGTGAAAATTTTCGCACCTTACAGGAAGAAAGCTACCAGATGTGCCAAAGCAATGAATCAACGCTCCGCAATATTTATTATGTCTGGATAAGCTTCTTTGCGGGCGTTTTTGGATTCGCTTTTTATTCTGCTATATTAACACAGATTAATATTATCATTCTGCTTTTTCTCATTAGCACTACAACCGCAAGCTATTTTATAGGTCTTAGAGTTACCAAATGGTCGGATAATAACAGTGCAGAGCGAGCGAAGTATCACCATAAATTAGGATATATTGACGCGGCTGCCGAGGATATAAAATCCGCTAAGGATATTCGTCTGTATAATATGGAGGGTTGGTTACAGCGGATTTATAGTGATAACATTGAGAAAATTGCGGCATGGTATAAACGTTATGATAGACTTGTGCTAAAAACAACTCTTGCTAATTCCGGGGTATCGCTTCTCCGTGAAGGTATTGCATACGGTTATCTCATTTATCTCGCGATTAACGGTCAAATCGGGGTGGGTGATTTTGTTTTATATTTTGCGGCGATTACAGGCTTTTCCGGTTGGCTCGGAAATATTATCGGACAGCTTACAGAAATGAAGCGTATTAGTATTTATGTGAGTAAAATTAGAAGCTATCTTGATTACCCGGAAATATTCAAACGCGAACGCGGTATCTCTACTGATGAAAAGCTTTATTCACCTTGTAGAATTGAGCTGAAAAATGTCCGTTACAGATATTTAGGCGCGGAGGTTGATGCTTTGCGTAATATCAACCTAATCATCGAAAAAGGCGAGCATATAGGGATTGTCGGTCTTAATGGCGCAGGAAAGACTACTCTTGTGAAGTTGATTTGCGGATTGGTAGACCCCACAGAGGGTGAAGTTTTATATGATGGCGTCAACATCAGGGAATATAACCGGGTTGAGTTTTACAGGCTTTTTTCAGCGGTCTTTCAACAATATAGCTTGCTCTCGTTATCAATTAATGAGGTTGTCGCTGAAGCACAGGCCGATAAAGTTGACGCCGCGAGAGTAGAGGGCTGCCTTAAAACCGCCGGATTGTGGGATAAGGTATCGTCACTGCCGCATGGCACAAAATCACTTTACGATAAAGGGGTCAACGATGACGCCGTGGTGTTTTCAGGAGGCGAAACACAAAAGCTGCTCCTTGCAAGAGCCATATATAAAAATGCGCCTGTGCTAATCCTTGATGAGCCGACAGCCGCGCTCGACCCTATCGCGGAACATAAGCTGTATGACGACTATCACAATATAACAAGTGGTAAAACATCTGTTTTTGTCTCCCACCGTTTAGCTTCAACTCGTTTTTGCGACCGCATTATTTTAATAAACGGCGGCAGCATTGAAGAAGCCGGTACACACACAAAGCTTTTGCAAAACAAAGGATTATATTTCAATCTGTTTGAAACTCAGGCAAAGTATTACAGAGAAAACGCTGAAAGCGAGGCGGCACTCAATGAAGAAAACTGACAAGCTTTCTGTTTCGGAGCGTATATCCTTAACGCTTCGGGCATACAAAACCATAAAAAAATATGTTCCGGGGCTTATGCCGGCAATACTCATTAAAGCTCTGGTAACAGCCCTGCACCCTTTCGCGACGATTTGGTTTTCGGCGCGGATATTAAACGAAATTGCCGGAGAGAAAAATCTGCAAGCGCTGATAATTCTGGCGCTATCGGTCGTTATAATCAACTTTATAATATCAGTAGTCAAAGGTCGTATTGATATACTGCACGGCGAACGTGAAAATCAAATGTGGCGCTATTTTAGTAAGGTTTTTGCAGACAAGCAGCTTTCAATGGATTATGTTGATATTGAGGATGTAAATATTCAAAAGCGTAAAGACAAGGAAAAATACAATCTTTTCAATTTTGGGAACGGACTTGCTCAATTTGTCTGGACGATAAACAGCACAATTGAAGGCGCGGTCAGCATAATTGCTTCTGTCGCTATGGTCGTAACTCTTTTCACATCAACATCGGAAAACGCGGTAGTGAACTCACCTGTTTGGGTTTTGGCGGTATTTGCCGTCATTGTCATTGGTATGCTTGCGAACTCGAAGGTTTTCAAAAAGAATAATGATATGTTTATGGCTTGGAGTGAAAGGCTCACGCCGTTTAATCGGTTATATGGCTTTTTCGGATTTACTCTTTGCAAGGACAATGAAAGGGCAAAGGATGTTCGTATCTACAGACAGGATATTCCGGCGGATGCCGGACTGCGTAAACTCGAGGAAAGAGAGAAAGCGGAAAGGAGCTATTATCTGAAGTATAATATCGGTGAAGCTGCCGCCGCCCTAGTGACCGGGCTGAACTATGTGGTTTGTTATTTGTTCGTCGCATTAAAGGCGTTCTTTGGCGCATTTGGTGTGGGCAGTGTCGTTCAGTATGTCGGCGCGCTCGGGCGATTTGCCGATGGTATTCAAAAGCTAATATATGGCATTACCGACAACGCCGTTTACACTATCCACTTAAAAAACCTCTATGAATTTCTCGATTTGCCGAATAGAAAATATCAAGGAACTACACCGGTTAAAAAACGCCGTGACAATGAATATAAAATAGAATTTAATAATGTATCGTTCAAATACCCCGGAACGGAAACCTACGCGCTTAAAAATCTTAGCTTCAAATTCAATACCGGTAACCGCATGGCTGTCGTTGGCATGAACGGCAGCGGCAAGACGACGATGATTAAGCTGTTATGCCGCCTATATGACCCGACCGAAGGTGAGATTACACTCAATGGAATTAATATAATGGAATACGACTATATCGCATATACGAGCGTATTTTCAGTGGTGTTTCAAGATTTTAAGTTATTTTCATTCTCTATTGGTCAGAATGTGGCAACAGACATTGCCGTTGATGATAGAAAAGCAATAGATAGCCTGAGTAAAGCCGGTTTTTCTGAGCGCTTTGTATCTATGCCTAAAGGATTGGATACGCCGCTATATAAAGATTTTGAGGAAGACGGAGTAGAAATATCCGGGGGAGAAGCGCAAAAAATCGCACTTGCCAGAGCCTTATACAAGGACGCCCCATTCATCGTTTTGGACGAACCGACAGCCGCGCTCGACCCGATAGCCGAGTTTGAAATATATTCAAGGTTCAATGAAATTGTCGGCGATAAGACGGCGATATATATTTCTCACCGTTTATCTTCTTGCCGCTTCTGCGATGATATAGCTGTATTCCATGAGGGTGAGCTAATCCAACGCGGCAGTCACGACGCCTTGTTCTCTGATAAAAGCGGAAAGTATTATGAGTTATGGAACGCGCAAGCACAATATTATGGGGTTCGTTGACAGCAGCGGCGGGGGGTGATAATATTGCGTTTAGCGGGGCGGCGGCCTTGCGTATTATGATTTGCGGTGGTATTGTGATGAAAATAGGCGTGGAGATTGGCTGCATATGGCAGCTGCACGGGGGCGTCCGTGACGCCGGTTAGGGACTTTGGCGCGATGAACGCGCGTATTCGCCGTATGCTGGGCAAATACTTTGACGCGTCGCTGCCCTTTGAGGTGCAAACCTTCCATCTGCTGGGTCTGGCGGGCATTGCGGCGGGGATTGTAGTCGCGTTTGTCAGCCTGTTTTCACATCCGGGGCTTGTCAATTTTTCTGTCAATCTGGCCATCTCCGCGCTGGCCTTCGCGCTGCTGGGACGCACAAGGCGCACGGGGAATTACCGCTTCGGGTTCCGCGCCGTCGTTATATTCGTGTTTTTACTGGCGTTTCCGTTTTTGTTCTTCACCGCCGGAGGTTACCGCAGCGGTATGCCCTGCTTCTTTGTGTTCGCGCTGATTTTCACCGCCCTGATGCTGCACGGGCGAGAGCGCGTTTGGGCGCTGTTGACGCTGTTCGCGGTCTACGCGGCCTGCTGCGTCGCCGCCTATCTGTATCCGGGCAGCGTCGTGCCCTTTGAGACGGAGCTTGACTATCTGGCGGACGTGCTGACGGGCGTCGTGATAGCGGGGGGACTGCTCATTTTGGTGGTCGTATTGTATATCCGCATCTACAACCGACACCGCGACCAGTTGGCCACGCTGGACAGGGCAAAGACTGAGTTTTACCAGAACATGAACCACGATATGCGGACTCCCCTGACCGTTATATCGACCTTTATAGGCAACGCGGACGACATGCTGGATCACGGCGTGGACACGGCGGAGGTCAAGGAGTGTCTGCGGCAGGCCAGTAATCAGATACAGGAGATGGCCCGCATGGTGGAGTATTCGCTGACCGTGGCGAGGGTTCACGAGAGCCGCTGGCGGAAGGAACCGCTGGATTTCGCCGCGCTGCTGCGCTCCTGCGCCGGGACATACCAAGTGCTCAAGGCCGATACCGGCAACGCGCTGACGCTCCGCGTCCCGGACGCGATGCCCATGATTCAGGGCAACAGCGATATGCTGTGCCGCGCCGTCCAAAACCTGTTGGACAACGCCTTCCGGCACACTAGGGGCGGCGAGATTGCCCTGTCGCTTGAGCGCGCCGGCGGCTTTTTGGTTGTGACAATAGCCGATAACGGCGCGGGGATTGACCCCGGGCTTTTGCCGCGCGTATTTGAGCGCGGCGTGTCCGGCGGGACCGACACGGGCTACGGTCTGGCAATCTGCAAGGCCGTCGTGGAGAGCCACGGCGGGGAGATTGGCATCACCAGCGAGCCCGGCAAGGGGACGACGGCGCGCTTTTCCCTGCCCATTTGGAGGGGGGCGGCGCTGTGAGCGGGAGCATATTG
>JAIRRO010000101.1 GCA_031255955.1 Oscillospiraceae bacterium | reverse complement strand
TTGCCCTGCGAATCCACCCACGGGATAACCTTACCCTGATTATCAACTATCGTGCAGGGGTGCCACGTGTTATCGGGATTGCCGATGCCGTACCATGGCCAGCCGAAGGGTCCCGTCATCATCGTTTGCCCGAAGCCGTGTTCCTCGTGCAACTCCGCGCCGGCGTTCCAAGCCATCGCGACGCCGTCGCCCGTGTTGCGCGGGTCGGCGCGATAGCCGTTGCCGAACATTTCGGAGTTGAACGTCCACGTCTGGGTGCCCTGCATCGATACCCCTGCCGTGCTGATTATCGCGCAGCGCGCGCTGAACACATAAAACTCGCCCGTTTGCTCGTTTATACCCGTCGCGCCTGTTATCCGTCCGCCGGGCTTACCATCCTCCGTGAGAAGGCTTGTTATCATAACGCGCTCGTAAAGGGTGGCGGTCGGCTCCTTGGCAAGACCGTCGCGCAGGATCTTTTTGATGTTGTTGCCACCGCGCAGACGTATAGAGGAGCGCGTTTTGTAGTCGTAGGCGTACATTATTTTTGTGTTCTCGTCGCGGAACGGCGCGCCCTTGAATTCGTCCTCCTCGTCGCGGAAGTGCAGTCCGAGCTTTTCAAGCTCCAAGAGGTTATCCCACGCGCCCTTCATATGGATATACGCGCGGTGGTCGCGCTTCGGCATAAAATAGTTTTCTTCAGACGGCTCCGCCATAACGTCCTCGACGGTGAGCGCGCAGTCCGGATTGCTGAAGCAGTCAAGATAGTGGTCAAGTCCCGCGCCGCCGCTGCCGCTGATGTTTACGGGCGATTTGTCCACGACGGCGACGCGCACACCGCGCCGGGCAGCCATTATGCCAGCCATCGCCCCCGCGACGCCGGCTCCGATAACAAGCACATCCGTTTCGACGCGGGTTTCCTCGCCGTATTTAATCTCATACGGCCACGCCGCGGGGGTGCCGCCGTAGTTTAGCGTTTTATTCATATTTATGTGTCCTTTCAGACGGAATTTTTAATATGGAATTTTAGAGCGCGCGTAGTCAAAGAAGAATTCACGGACAATTTCGCGGCGTTCCTCCGCCTCGGGCGAGGTGTCGCCCATGCCGCCCGCCATTGCGCTGAAGGTGAAATCGCCGCCGGGCGCAAAGGTATCGACATATTCCACAAGCGCGTCCTTGAGCTTTTGCTTATCGACGAATTTGCTGCCCAGCTCGCCTTGCGAATCCCAGCAGCCGCTGAGAACCAGCCTGCCGCAGTATTCGCGCTTTATGCGCTTGCAGTCGTTGCTGATTTGCGCGGGGTTCCATTCGCGCACGCCAAGCTCCAGCCAGTCGTCGATGTACTGCTCGCTTTTTCCGCAGTCGTGCCGGTTGATAAACGCGCCGTTTTCAAGCGCGATGTCGGCGTGAAGCTTGTGAAACGGCTTGAATATTTCGCGGTACATTTCAAGCGAAAAGAACGGCGCGCGATAGGCGCAGTCGTCGTCCATCAGAATATACACGTCCGGCTTCACGTGATAAAAAATGTCCTTCATCACCTCAACATAAAACGTTGAGATATGCGTAAGCAGGGCGATAACTTCCTCCGGGTCCTCGTGCATTGCCAATAGCGCGCCCTCAAACCCCATCAGAGAGACAAGCGTCAGAAAATAGTCCCCGCCGTCCGTGACAACCGCCGTTTGCGTGCGATCGACGTGCTTTGAGCGCTCTTTGTAATACGCCGCCTTATCACGCCGGGATAAATCGGGGAGCCTTACGACGTCGCGCCACTTAGAAATGTCGTCCAGCAGGACATTTCCCGGCTGCGGCATCGCGCCGAAGCCGTTATCCGGGCTGCCGACATATGTGACGCCCAGCCCCGTGACGATGGGTCCGTCGGGCGCCATTTGCGGCGTTAAAAGCTCGTCCGTCACGCCCGTCATATACGGCTCCATCATAGAAGGCACGTATTCATACGGCTCGTGGCGCAGCATACGCAGATAATTTTCCTTCGGTGTAAGCGCCATTTTTATATCCCCCTTGTCAGATCAAACGCGCCGCGTGTGCTTGTGCGGATATCGCCGACCTTTAGGCAATCGCCGACGATGAACACCTCTGTGTTGGGCGCGGCATTCTGGAAAGAGCGGGCATAGCTCGTCAGCGGATTCATGCCTGTGGCAAGCAGCAGCTCACAGTTTGAAATTGCGTTCTCCGCGCCGTTTTTTGAATAACGCAGCTCGCCGTTGTTATAGCCCAAGGCGCGCGCGTCGCAGATAATTTCGACACCCAGCTCGTTGCATTTTTTGAGCAAGTCGTCGCCGCCGCCCAGCGCGGAGAGATCCATTCCGAGGTTCGGCGCGCCGTTCATTTCAAGTATCGTTACTTTTTTGCCGTTCTCCGCCAGCTCGATGGCGCATTCTATGCCGATAGCGCCCGCGCCTAAGATAACGATGTCGCGCGAGTCCTTGGAATCGGCGGGATAATCGGGCGCCCACAGGGCGTTTTCAGCGCCGGGAATGGGGGGACGCGCAGGCTCCGCGCCGACGGCAACGATGAGCGTGTCATATCCCTCCGCCGCGATAAGCTCAGGCGTCGCCTGTGTGTTAAGCTTCAGCAAGACGCCCGCTTTTTCAGGATATGCCTGCAAATACGCCAGATATTCGCGCATATCCTGCTTCATACGCGGCGCGGCGGCTTTTTGAATCTGCCCGCCGAGGGCTGCGCTCTTTTCATATAGCGTGACGGAGTGACCGCGCTCTATCAGCGTTTTCGCCGCTGTAATGCCCGCGGGTCCGCCGCCGATTACAGCCGCGCGCTTGGCAACACTCGCCTTTGGCACGCGTCCGTCGGGATATTCGCGGGAGTAGTTGACAATCGGGTTCACGGTACACGGACCGCTGAAACCGCCGTCAGAGAATTGCAGACACTGACAGCGGATGCACGGAGCGTGCTGATATTCGCAGCCGGTGGCGTATTTCTGCGGCATAAAGGGGTCGCCGAGCAGGGCGCGCATAAAGCTGACAAAATCGGCGTCGCCGCTTGCAATAATCTCATCTGCCTGCGCCGGGGATTTGTTCGCGCCGACGACGTTGATAAGCAGGTCGGGATAGGTGCTTTTGATTATCCGGGCGCGCTCGCGATTGTAATTTTGCGGGTATGTGTACGGCGGAATCATCGGACGCATCACCCACGGCTCGCCTTGCGTATCGTGCAGTCCCGCGGAAACGTGCAGGATATCAACCTTGTCCTTGATTAAGCCGATGAATTCAAGCGTCTCGGGGAAGCGGGTGTGACCCTCCGCCATCTCGTCAGAGGATATGCGATATTCGATGACGACGTCCTCTCCGATTGCCGCGCGAACGGCGTCCAGCATTTCAACGGCGAAGCGGGCTTTGTTGTGCAGGCTGCCGCCATATTTATCGGTGCGCAGATTAAACACGGGGCTGAGGAACTGTGCCAATAAATTCCCGTGCGCTCCGTGGAACATAACGGATTTATAGCCCGCCTTCTTACATCGTCCGGCGGCGTCGGCGAATTTTTGAATCGTCTCCTCCACCTTCGCGATACTCATTTCGCGCGTGGGGCGCGGCTCGCGGTTCGCCATCCGCGCGCGCACACGCTCCGCCGGGGTGATAACGGGGCTGGGCGCCCAGCCGTTGCCGTCCGGCAGCTCTACAAGGTTGCCCTGCGTTGCGCCGCAGTGATTAATCTCCAGCTGACCGATGGTGCCGTATGTATCGCACATACGCGCGAACGTGGCAAGCGCGGGGATGCAGTCGTCGCTGGAAAGATCGATTTGACCCGGCTCGTCAAAGCACTCCTTTGTATCGATAGAACAGTTGCCGACGGTGACGACGGCGGCGCCGCCTCTGGCGAAGGGGCGGAAATAATCGAGCAGGGCGGGGGTGACGAAGCCTGTTTTTTCGTCGCCCGTGCCGCCCGCGCCCGGCGGGGACAGCTCCAAGCGGTTTTTGTAGTACGCGCCCCTGATTTGAATAGGCGCGTAGGCGTGTGGATAGTTGCGTGACATCAGCGTGACCTCCCAAAATATTTTATTGATTTTATTTTTTCAAACGTGATTTTTTGTACGGCGGTTTCAAATTTACCCGCCTGATATGCCGTCGCAGCGCCGCATATGCACAAGGGCAGAGTCATAAACGGCGCTATAAAGTGCGGCGGATGATACCCCAAATTACGCGCGATGATAAGCATAAGACTACTGAGCAGCCCAACCACCCCCGTCGTGGCGATAAAAACGGCGGCGCCGGGCACTCGCGTATACAGCCGCGCGATGTAATACGCCTTCAGCGCGTGGGTGATTTTGTTCTGCGTGAGAACGACGTCAGAGTCCCCCTCGAAGGCGATTTTGACGGGAGCCTCCCCAAGGCTCATCCCGATAGCCGATAGCGTGTCGCGGGTGACGGCAAAGCCCTCGCGGGTGGAAATTTCCCCCGCGATATCAAGGGTTTTGCTGCCCGCCAGCGCGTACAGCGTTTTCATATCGCGCACGCGGATTCCGCTTTTGGACAACGCTTCGGTAAGCGCTCTGTTTTTCGTAAGTCCGGCGCTAACAACAAGATAGACGCCGAGCAGTAAAAACGTCGCGTTTAATAAAAGCGCGTGCGCCGTGTGCAGGTCGTGCCTGTTCGCCGCGTACATAAAGGCGGTGACAACCACCCCCGAGACGAAGGACGCCAGCACGGCGGCACGCAGCGCCGGCATAAGCAGCTTATGAGGCGAAGTCGTCAAGCTCACAGTATTCCTCCCAGCCATAAGGATTGTCGTCGCGCGGGGGCGCGAACCCCAAATATTTGCGCGCCTCGCGCCAGTTCAAGAGAAACCGCACAATCAATCCGGCGGCGATTAGGCAGCAGAGCATATTTTCACCTCCGTTTTTCCGTCAAGCCGGACGGCTGTTGTGATGCAGCCGTCGCCGTCGCTGGTGTGGGGGGCGTCATTGATAAGATACGCCGCGTTGGGGGCAAGACGCTCAATTTTAATGGTCTGCTCGCCCTCGCCGAATAAGCAAAGGTCAAGTCCCACGCCGTCGCTGACCGCCTTCGCGACAAGAACATCCGGGAAGCGGCACTCCGTGAGAATCGGTCCCGTTTTCGCCGTTTCCGGCATACCCTTTGCGATAACATCTCGCCAATAGCCCTTTTTCAGCAGCCTCCCGAACGCCAGATACACCGTTTTATACGAATTTACATCCTTGAATCGGAAGGACATCGGCTCTAAGCTGCGGCTTAGCAGCTTGCGCTCTATGCTGCGCAGGGCGTCATACAGCTCGCGGTCGCCGTATTCGGCGGCGGTGAGCTCCAGCATCGACAGCTGCAGGGCGGGATCCGGGCGGCGGGTCAGCATATCCAGCATTTTCTCCCACGGCATATCGCGGACATAGGCGTCGCCGTCGCGGATTTCGATTAATGTCTTGCGAATAAGTGCATAGCAGCGCTTTGCCATCCCCGGGAATATGGAGCCGAAGTGCATATAGTTCTGCACATCCGCAAGCGGATTATATCCGATTTGGGAGTCCGGGAGATGCCGCAGACCGTATTGGTATTGCCGCCGCAGCGCCATGCTGCCGTCAATCTCGATAAAATTATCGCTGACATTTTCGTATAAATCATCCCAAAACTCGGCGCAGCGATCCTCGCCGTGGTCGCGGTCATACATCAGCATACCCACCAGCCCCACGGAATTACACGCCGGAAAGGCGACATGCGGCTCGCAGGGGATTAGCATATACGGGTAATCGTGGTTTTTGAACTGATTATACAGCACGTCAAAGCAGCCGCGCGCGTTATATTTATACAGCTCCTCCGGCTTATCCTTAAACGGCTGAAAGGCAATGGAGCCTTCGCGCTCAAACTCATCGTCGCCGTATTGATCCCGATACCCCGCGACGACGGGCATCAGCCAGCCGGAGAGCATAATGTTTGCGTGGACGATGGGGTCGGCGTTGCGGCGGAAATACCCGACAAGCTCCTGCTTTGCCCAATAGCCGCAGGTGCGCGGGTCGGTATAGCCATTTATGAGCCATCTGTGCGCCTTCTTCAGATACCCGTGAAAATTCGGCGCGTATTTCGCGTGATACACCATCAGGCAATACCCGAACAGTGAGAGCTGATAGCGATAATCGGACAGCCCGAAGCTTTCGTCAAAGCCGGAGAAATCGCCCGGCTCGCGCACGGTGACGTCAAGCAGAAACTTAACAGCGCGAAGCTGTTCCTCGTCCAGCTCGTCAGTTTCAGGAGGCTCGCCCGCAACGGCGGCGTCCAGCTCTGATATGGCGTCGTCATAGACGGATATGCGCTCGTTTCTGGCTTTGGTCAGCTGGATTTTCATTTTGCGCACGCGCAGCTCATAGCGCCCGAACAGCACGACGGCGGCGCCGAGGGCGATGGCATAGCCCCACGGCTGATAGCCCACCGGGGTGACAACCCAGCGCCCGGCAAGCAGACCGCCCAAGGCGCCCAGCAGCCAAAAGCCGACAATTCCGGCAAGCGTACCGTAAATATCCTGCCACCACATGGCTTTTTTCTTCCACAGAAAGAAGCAGAGGAACAGCCCGGCGGCGACAGTAACAGGACCGCCGCACGCCATAAAGCCTCCGCCGGGCACGATAAGTCCGAACCCGACCGCGATTAACCGGGGCGAAATGCCCCGCGCGCCCAATATGTACAGCAGCCACGGCAGAATACCGACGACGCACAAGGCGGCGTGGATAATGCGTGTGCGCCGCCCCAGCGCGCCCATGCGCTTGCCGTCAAAGCCCCCGTCCTGCGGACCGGTTTCCTCAATGCGCGGCGGGGCGTCAAAGCGCCTTAGCAGTTGCTCTGTGTTGGTCATACGACTGCACCTCCAATATTTTTTTGGCGATAGTCTCTTTGGCAACATTCTTTTTACGATTTATTTTTGTTTCCTATGTAACTATATTAACAAATATCAAGTGGGACGTCAAGATGAAATTTGTAAAAAATGTAGGGAGCATGTGGCGGCGGCGGCTGCGGGGCGCTGCTTTTCGTGTAATGTGTTTTTGAATTCGAGTGCGGTTTCCTTGTTGATTTTGTGTTGAAATTATATTTTATGTGCGTTATACTTGCGGCAATGTGATTCGGAGGTGAGGGAATATGCGTGAGGTGCTTATGCTCGCGCTTATTTATGCCCGCGTGGGGGTTACGACCTTCGGCGGGGGATACGCAATGCTCCCGATGCTCTCGCGCGAGCTTGTTGAAAAGCGCGCTTGGCTGACGGAGGCGGAATTTGCGGATATGATTGTAGTTGGGCAGTGTACGCCCGGTATAATCGGTTTAAATATGGCAACATATGCCGGATATAAGCGAGCAGGGGTGCCGGGCGGCATCGCCGCGACGCTTGGGCTGGTACTGCCCTCCGCCGTTATAATATCGTTGATTGCCGCCTTGCTGCAAGGCTTTGCCGAATATGCGGTTGTTCGTCACGCGTTTGCCGGTGTGCGTGTGGCTGTGTGCGCGCTGATTATAAAAACAATTGCGTCGCTGTGGCGCTCCGCCGTTAAAGCTCCCGAGGCGGGGGCCGTTTTTGCGGTCGTATTTCTGCTTGCTGTATTTACAAAGCTGCACCCGGTTGTTCTCGCGCTGGCGTCGGCGGCGTTCGGGATATGCTTCACCAAATTGAGGGCGCGCGCGAAATGATTGTACTTTTGGCGACGCTGTTCGGTGAGTTTTTTCTTGTCGGGCTGCTGTCCTTCGGTGGGGGACTCGCGACTATTCCGTTTTTGCAAAATATTGCTGTCAGGCGGGCGTGGTTCACGCTGACGGAGCTTGCCGATATGATAGCCGTAGCGGAGTCTACGCCGGGTCCCATCGGGATAAATATGGCGTCCTACGCGGGTTTTCGCGCAGGGGGAATCCCGGGCGTTGCCGCTGCCACGCTGGGCATAGTCACGCCGAGTATTATTGTTATTTTAATTATCGCGCGCGCTTTGACGAAATTCCGCGAGAACGAGCTTGTCTCCGGAGCTTTTTCCGCGCTGCGTCCGGCTTCCTGTGCGCTGATTGCCGCCGTGGGGGTGGGACTTATCCGCGCGTCGCTGTTCACCCCGGCGTTCGACCTGAAGGCGGCGATACTGCTGCTTGTGTTAATCCCCGCGACGCTGAAAATCAAAGCCCACCCGCTGGTATTCATCGCCGTCGCGGCAGCCGTGGGCGTGGTGTTAAAGATGTGATTGGGTGATGGCGTAGGTATGACGTAAGGTTATTGCGACGGCTTTTTTATCTTCTGCGCTTCCATACGGGCAAGAATCTTATCGGTGGGAATGCCGGTGATCTTTGAGGCTTTTTCGATAGAATCGCCGTAGGCGATCATTGCCAGCGCAGACTCCATCTTGCCCTCGGTTATGCCGCGTGAAATACCCTCAGTTA
>JAIRRO010000053.1 GCA_031255955.1 Oscillospiraceae bacterium | reverse complement strand
CTTGAGGCGCTGGCGCGCGCGCCTGAGGGCGCATTTGAAGCGGAATCGCGCCTGTATGTCATACGCATAAAGCTGCTGCAAAGCATCGCGAAATTCGATGAGGCGCGCGACGAGGCGCTTCGCGTCATAGCGATGTATGAGGACACGCCGGACACGCCGGAAAAGCACAGACTGCTTGCGGAATGCCATTTGAATCTCGGATACATCGGGATTTATACGTGCCTGTACACGGGCGAATACGATTACACCGCGGATTTTGAAGCGGGCTACAGGCATTTTGTCCTCGGCGGCAAGGCGCCGTTCGGTCCCAGAGAGCGCACACTTGTGGCGTCATATGTCTGCCGCGTGGGGTATCCCTCCGCGCCGGGGACGATGGAACGGGCGAACCGGGCGTTTGAGCAGTACGCGCATTTTGCGGAAAAAGCGAAGAACGGAATGTTTGGCGGTATGGCGGCGCTTGCCGAGTGCGAGGCGGCGTATTTCAAGGCGGATATCGGAAACGCGGAGAAGCTTGCCAATATCGCTTTAATTAAAGCGCGCGAGACAGAGCAATTTCAAGTTGAGCACCGCGCGCTGATGTTTTTGCTGAGAATCAATATTCATCTGGCAAACCCGGCGAAGCTGCGTGAGCTTACCCGGCGGCTGACGGATATGCTGGGCAACGAGGAATTCTTGAACAGAAATACCCTGCACGACATTGCTATGGGGTGGTTTTACGCGCAGACGCGGCAGACAAGGCTTGTGCCTGAGTGGCTGAAAAGCGAATTTGAGCAGAGTGACTTGAATTCCCTGTCCTTTGGCCTGGAAATACTTGTCCGCGCAAAGTATTTTCTTGTGGAAAAGCGCTATCACACGGTGCTGGCGACATTAGAGAACAGCGGAGGAGAGTATGGACCCGAGGCGTTTATGATCGGGCGGTTGGAAGTGGCGGCGATGAGAGCCGTGTGCCTGTACCACGTGGGTGAAAAGAGCGCCGCGATGGATACGCTGCGCGAGGCTTATGAAATTTCGGCGGGCGATAAGCTTGATATGCCGTTTATCGAGCTGGGGCGCGATATGCGCACCCTGGCGGCGGTGGCTCAAAAGAGCGGGCGGCGTGACATTCCGCAAAAATGGCTGGGGATGATACAAAAGAAATCTTCCACATATGCCAAAAAGCTCGGGCATATCATTTCGGATATACGCGAGCGCTCCGGCGACGCGGACGAGACGCTGCCGCTGACGGTGCGGGAGAAGGATATTCTGGCGGACATATGTCACGGGCTGTCGCGATCAGAAATTGCCACAAGCCGCGGGCTGTCTGTCAACACGGTAAAGGCGTCCGTACTCATTATATATAAGAAGCTCGGCGCGCAGAATACGGCGGACGCGATACGCATCGCCGTGCGGAGGGGGTTGATACCGTGACGCGTAATATGGCAGACAATATGAATGGCGGGTATTTATTATGAGCTATTTTGAAGCCGCCGGGCATTGGGCGGTTTATGCCGCAGTGATTGCCGGGGTGTTATACATTGCGGTCTTGGGGGGAGTGTTTTTCCGCAGGGCATACTCCCGCGCGCTTAAAATCGGATTCACAAAGCAGCATCTGAGAAAGGCTGTAAAAACCGCGGCGGCGAACAGTCTTATCCCCGCGATAACGGTGCTGGTCGGGCTGTTTACCATTGTGCCGTTGCTGGGGCTGCCGCTTTCGTGGTGGCGGCTTTCCATTGTGGGAAGCACGGCATATGAGATAATGGCGGCGGATATCGCGCTGGGCGCGGTGGGCGCGAAAAGCGCGGCGGATTCCGGCGCGGAGGGCTTTGTGCTGGTGATGTTTGTTATGGCGGTGGGAATTATCGGCGGACTTGTTTTGGCGCCGCTCTTCTCCGGGCGCATACAAAAGGGCGTTTTGCGGATAAAGCTGAAGGATCGTCGCTGGAGCGCCTACAGCGCCGCGACATATATGACAACGATAGCGATTGTCCTTACGATTCCGACACTTATCGGATTTTCGGCGGCGACAATGACGCTGCTTACGGCTCTCGCCGTCACCGCGCTCTTAAAATTCGCGGCTAAAAAAACCGGCTCGGAAAGACTCTCTGATTTCTCATTTATTACGGGGATGCTCTCCGCGATGGCGTCCTCTGTATTTTGGACGTGGATGCTGGGGCGGTGGATTGCATGAATATGATGAAAAAGCTGATGAATATGAAAAAGCGGGAGAAAAGCGCCGAGCGGACGGAAAGCGAGCGATACATCGCATCTATGCATTCGCTCGGCAGGGCGGGCGCGCTGGGAGCGGCGGCGATAATTTTAGCTATGCCGATTATGCTGGGACTGCTTTTTGACGCGCTGCCCTCTGTGGGGGCTATTGCACAAGCCGCGCTTCCGCTGCTGATGATTTTTTTACCGTCGAATCTGTTTGAGGTCATAATGTACACGCCTGTTTTGGGCAGCTCGATATATTTGACGCTCATCACGGGCGAGGTGATGAATTTGAAGCTGCCTGTTGTGAACAGTGTCCTCGACGCGATGAAGGCTGAAGCCGGCACAGAGGAGGCGGATGTTCTTACCACGATTGCGGTATGCACAGCCTCGCTTGTGACGGCGATAGTCGTTGCCATCGGGGTGGCGCTGATGGTTCCGCTAAAGCCGGTGATGACGTCAGCCGCGATGAAAACGGCGTCGGCGAATATCGTCCCGGCTCTGTTCGGTGCGCTGCTTGCCGGTATCGTCGGAAAGGATCTCGGCGGCGGCGTGACGGCGCGGGGCAAGCTGTGGGGTATGGTGCCCGCCGCGATAATCGTAGCGGTGATAACGGTTTTTGACACGCAGCTCAGCGTCCTGTTGCATTTGGACAGGCTGCTGGGGCGCGCGGGTGACGGCGTGATTATGGCGTCATTGCAGGGCTTTGTGATAATCGCGATGATGCCAATCACGCATTTCTTCAGCAAGTGGCTGTATAAAAAGGGATATCTGCGGATAGCGCTGCCGGGGGAGACAATCACCCGCCGCGTGAAAAATCGTCGATGATATCCTTCACCTGATAATACGGCACGTGGCTTTGCAGAATGAGCTTCAGCCGCCGCCGCAGGCTTTTCACGTCGAGGCAGACCTCCGGATTTTGAAACACAATGTCTCCGGCGTCTAAAGCCAAGCGGACGCCATAAGTAGTGTAGGATACTCCGGCGTCAAGGTTGTTGACGTGGCGGAGGACGGGGGTAAGCGTGTAGATGTAATCTTTGTTGCACGACGTGTTCATATAATTGCAGTCCTTTCAAACGATATTTTTGCGCGATGTAACCGCGCCGGAAACTTTGCACCAAGTATACACTTCATAAAATCGCGAAACAGACATTAATGTGATGAAAAAAAAGACCGTCCGCAGGGATTGCGGACAGCCTTTTTTATTAAGCGCGGCGTTATGGTTATGCCCGGTGCATCTCTATGCCGCCGTTGTAATAGAAGTAATAGCCTGCGGCGATGGGGCTGGCGCCTGCGGTTTCAGTCTGCCCGGCGATAAGGATACGCGTCCCCGCCGGAACCGTGGCTCCGATGCCGTTCAATGTGATAGGCAGCGTTGTAAGCGCGGGGGTTGTTCCTGAATAACCGGAGGTGGGAGAGACCTTTGCCGCGGCGATTGGCGTGAAGGTTGAAGAGCCCGGCGGCGCGGTATAAAGAAGGATGTAAGGACGCACAGAGTTGCCTGGCGGAGCTGTGAAGGCGGCGCTGTTACCCACCACGCCATTGACATTATCAATGACGGCGTTAAACGGAACGGTGTAGGCTGTCTGTGAATCGAGTGGCGGGGTGATGGTGCCGGTGGAGGATATCGGCATTACGGGACTTGCCGAGCCGAAGCCGATGGCGCTGGCGGTGGATGATGTACCGCTCGCGTTTGAGCTTACAAGAGGCGCGGTTCTTGACGCGAACGGAATGACGAACGGAGCCGCCCCTCCGGTGCCGGGACCGGCAGGACCCACGGGACCCTGCGGTCCTGTATCTCCCTGCGGTCCGGCAGGACCCTGCGGACCCGCCGGACCCTGAGGACCTGCGGGACCCTGAGAGCCTGTCGCCCCCGCGGGACCCGCCGGACCTATAGGTCCAACTGCGCCAGCGGGACCCGCAGCACCAGCCGCGCCCGGAACACCGGGAATACCCTGAGCGCCGGTGTCGCCCTGCGGTCCGCGAAGGCTGCCGAGATATGTCCAAGAGGATGAAGCGGGATTCCAGATATACAGCGCGCCGTCAACAAGATACGCTTCGCCGACGGAGCCGGTGGGGTGCGCCGCTGTAAGATCGGCAAGCGAGGGATAAGAGCCTTGAAGCACAACGCTTGTGCCGTCGCGACCGGGAGCGCCGGCGGCGCCCTGCGCGCCCTGTACGCCCTGCGGACCGGGAACTCCGGCAGGTCCCGCAGGTCCGGCGACGCCCTGAAGTCCGCGGGGACCCTCGTCGCCCGTGTCGCCCTTGGGACCTTGAGGTCCGATGGGACCCTGTATGCCCGCGGGTCCGGCGGCTCCGGCGTCGCCCTTGGGTCCCTGCGGACCCGTAGCTCCCGCGGGACCGGCGGCGCCCTGCGCGCCCTGAATACCCTGCGGACCTCTGATAGTACCGACATTTCTCCACGCGGTGGCGGCGGTGTTCCATACATACAGGTTGTCGCCGACGAGGTAAGCCTCGCCCGGATTTCCGGTGGGGCGCGCCGCTATCAGGTCAGCCTCTGTGGCATAAGAACCCAAAATGCTGACGCCCGCGCCATCGTTTCCGTTGGCTCCGGCGGCGCCCTGAAGCCCTTGGGGACCCTGAGGACCCGCGGGACCGGCAGGACCCACTGCGCCCGCGGCGCCGACGGTTCCCGGGAGACCCTGAGGACCCGCGGGACCTGCAGGACCCACCGCGCCGTCTTGTCCCGGATCGCCCTTAGGACCCTGCGGACCCGCAGGACCGGCGGCGCCGGGCGCGCCGGGAGTCCCTTGAATCCCCTGAACGCCCTGCGGACCGATAAGACTGCCGAGATAGCTCCACGCTTTGTTGGTGAGGTTCCAGACGTACATCCCGCCGTTTACAAGATACGCGTCGCCCGCCTGACCGGTCGGGTGGGCGGCTTGCAGCTCAGCCAAAGAATTGTAAGTACCCAACAACGCAACGCTGCTTCCATCGCGTCCGGGCGCCCCGTCCTGCCCGCGCGCGCCCTGCGGACCGGCGGGACCGGTATCGCCCTTAGAACCCGGAACACCTTGCGGACCGGGCGCTCCCGTGTCGCCCTTAGGACCCTGCGGACCGACGGGACCCACGGCGCATACCTTAATTACATCGCACGCGCAATTATCGGGAATGTTTTCGGGGCGATTCATTTCGTAACGGTGCATGGGCTCGTCACATAGATCGGAGTCGCCCTTGCTCGGCGGATATTTTTTTGAATTATTCAAGCGGTATCACTCCTTAGAGCAAAAGGTTACGGCGGCGAGCCGTGCGCCGGGATATCGGAATATGCCGCCGACAGTTCATCGTATGCAGGAGGGCAATCGCGAACATAACCCAAAAAGGAGTTTTGTTGGAGGGCGCGATAAAACGCGTCCACTTCGGTGTGTAATTGAAAACCCACCGGCAATATGATATACTCGACCTTGCAAACAAATGCCAATTCCCGTAACGCGCAAAATCTAATAAATAATGCTCCGCGGCGGCGGGGATATAATTCCGGAGGTAGCAAGATGAATTTCACAGCCACGATAATAATTAAACAGGAGGAAGAATGGTTTGTTGCGACCTGCGCCGAGAACACCATTGCTTCGCAGGGGAAAACCATAGATGACGCAATCGCGAATTTGAAGGAAGCGATGGTGCTGTATTATGAGGACGAAAAAGATGAAGCTGCCCTGCCGGCAAACAACCGGGTCTATATAACCACGATGGAAATGGCAATATAGATGGGCGATAAATATCCGATACTGAAACCGGGTGAAATTATCGCCGCCTTGGCGAAATAGGATTCCCCCGCCTTTTTCTCAAACACCGCAAAGCGAATCCTGTTCTGGATGGCACCTACGAATACGATAAAGCGTAGTCCCCCTGACCACCACACGCGAATCGCCGCGTGTCGCTGCCGCCCTGCGGTGGTGGCATAGGGGCTGTTTGCCCTTGTGGTGCCGCGCAGGTTTACATCGCGCCCAGCCCCCTTCTCAGAAGGGGGTACCCTCAAAGAGGGCGGGGGTTGTCATCCCGACATCCCCGGTATTATTCTTTGCCGTTCAGCAATGATTTGAGGCGGGCTATTTCGGCATCCTTCTCCATCAACGCGGCATCCTTCTCCGTCAACGCGGCATCCTTCTCCATCAATGCAGCATCTTGGGCGACAATAAAACTGCGCCATTTTTCGGCTTCCTTACGCCGCGCATGCTCCAACGCGGACGCCTCGTTGCTGAGCGCCTCGCGACGCAGACGCTCAACCTCCTTGAACTCCGGGGATACTACGATCTCACGGTATGCACCTATTGCTTGATTCACGATTGTTACCTCCATCGATTCAAGTTTTTTTAAGTCAGCCTCTGTTCGTGCGCCGAACAGTGATAGGAATAGCTGTAATTCATCGTTCTTGTTCGGAGTATC
>JAIRRO010000008.1 GCA_031255955.1 Oscillospiraceae bacterium | reverse complement strand
TCCATCGCCGGGGAGCGTGAAATTGACGTCGCGATATCCACCGACGGGCGCGAAACCATAATGTCCCTGCCGAATTTGACCGATTATTATTTCAAAATTATCTCGGAGGACACAGCGTCCCCGCAATTCGACTACGGCGATATTGACGAGCAAGAGCTTACCGACGCGCTGTCGAACATACTGGGCGAGTATTTCAGGCTTACGAAGGACGTCGCCGAGGCGGAAAAGAACGTCACGCTATATTTCGGCGCCGAGGGCATCGTGTGCGATAAGCACAGCATCGACATAACAGAGGATATGGCGGCGCGGCTGCTGCTAATGGGGATTGATGAAATTCGCCGCAGCCCGAGTCTTTCGGCGTTTATAGTAAATATGATGACGGCATACGGCGAAACGCCCGACCTTGAAGCGGCGCTTGCCGAGGCTGAGGAATCCATCCGCAAAACGCTGAGCGGGAGCGACCTGTTGCTGCGTATGACGGTATGGATAAAAGACAAGACCATAATCGCGCGGCGCTTTGACCAAATTCAAGGCACCGACGCCGTTTTTCACTATCAGGCATACAGCACCGACGCGTGGCGCAGCCTCATGGTAAATTTGGCTTCGGGCAGTATGGATTTCGCCCTTGATGCCGAGTTTAAGAAAAACGGGAGCGCTTGGAGCGGCGGCATGGTGCTGTCGGCTAAGGATACATATTATGAAGAGGAAATGCTGAACGCGGCGCTCACGGCAACGGATATTTCCATCGCGAACGAGCGCGTAACGGGGCAGCTTGAAATTATCGGGGAGCTATACGGCGGTGACGGCGGATATTTTGAGCTGCGCGTCGCGCTCGGCGACGAAAACGGACGGCAAACCATTCTATTAACAGGCTTGGCGGACGACGGATATTCCGAGCTTGACCTCGGGAGTCTATTCCTCTCCTTTGCCACGACGGACGCGGATGCGCCGACGACGCCCGCGCTTGATGAAAATTTCGCGGTTATGGTGCCGGGTCCCTTCCCCGCGTCCAACTATTCCGATTACAACTCCGATGAAAACACGGCGCGCATAGACGCTATGGCAAGTCAGCTGCGCATACACGCGGCTGACCGCGAGGCGCGCGGCGAGGTCATAACAGGCATGATTCTCGGCGCTCTGGCAGAGACACTTTGGCCGACGTGGAACACAGACCATTATTTCGGCGATGACGATTTCGGCAATTATTATTTTGACGACTATTATGACTATGATGACTACGATGGCAATGACGACTTCTACTTCGGTGATTATTTCGGCGAGTATGGCGACTATGACGAGTATTATGAATACGACGAGCACGGATATGATTACGGCGGCTTCGGCGATATTGGCGGGTACTACGGACTCGCGGGGTAGGTGCGGGGCGAGTACTTAAGTAAAAAACAGGGCGGCTGCAATGCAGCCGCCCTGTTCGCATTCGCGTCTCCCTACAGCGGATTCGCCTTTATCATTTCAAGCTCTTCCTCAAAGTCACTGCCGAGATAATACTTGGGCGGGGTGATATCCTCGCCGCGCTGACGCTTCTCATACGCGTCCTTTACCTTGTCAGGCGTCGCGGGGAGGGCGTAAACCCTTGCTCCGCAGGCGTTGTTTATCGCGTTGATAACCGCCATATGGTTTGAGCATTGGAACACCTCTGAGCAGCCGGACGAGCCATGCGGCCCGGCGGGGCGCTTGCTTTCGACGAATATCAGGTTAAAGTCGTCGGGAATCATATCAATCGTCGGGATTCCGCAGCCCGCCATATTGCCGTGCTTGTTCTGCGCGTCATAGTCCTCCGACAGCGCGAAGCCTATCGAGTGTGAGAGTCCGCCGTAGCCTTGCCCCTCAACGGCAAGGCGGTTGCCGACCGTGCCGACGTCGGCGACGCAGGTATAACGCAGCACCTGGGTTTTACCAGTGGCGACGTCAACCTCCACAAGCGCGAGGTTCAGGCAATACATATATGTCGGGTTCTTTTCGCCCTCGCCCGTGTTCGGATCAAGTCCGGGGGGCAAGCCGATGTTGGACTGGTCATAATGCCCGATATACTTCGTGGGGATGCCTTCCGCCGTCATCTCGGCATGGGTTCTGTATGTGCCGTCCGGCTTGCGCATAGCGTTCATCAGCTTTTCGGCGGCGTCCAGCGTGGCGTTGCCCGCCATATAGTGGCTGCGGGAGGCGGCTGCCAGACCTGTGTCCGGGCATTCCTTGGAGTCGTTCATCACAAGCCGCACCTGCTCGGCTTTAATGCCAAGCGGCTCTAACGCCTTTACGGTGTGCGTGAGCGTACCGATGTCGCCGCCCTGACCGACGTCCTCCCACGTGTTAAAGTGGGTGATGGTGCCGTCCGCGTTCAGCTCCAGCGCCACCTCCGCCTGATCAAACATCCCGATTGTAATAAGGAAGCCGCCCATAGAGACGCCGACGCCGACATTGCGTCCGGCTTTTTTGCCTTCCTCCGCCTCTTTTTTGTATTGCTCATACACGGGCTTACCCTTATCCATCAGGCGCTTGTAAGCGTCATAGTCATACAGCGGACGGGAATTTATGCTAGTGTCGCCGGGACGGGCAAGGTTGATTTCGCGGAACTTGAAGGGGTCGATGCCCGCTTTTTCCGCAAGCATATCAATAAGCGCTTCGCTTGTTGTATAAATTTGCGGGGAGCCGAAGCCGCGATATGCGGTGTTAAACGCGTGGTTTGTGGAACCGCCGCGTCCGAGCGCCCTGATGTTCGGGATATTAAGCCCGTGGAAGGCGATACTCAGCAAATTGTTGAAGATGAGACCGCCGACGACGGCATACGCGCCGTGGTCAAGAGCAACATCGTACTCCGCGGCTGTGATTTTGCCGTTTTCGTCGCATGCTAGGCGTCCGTTGGCGAACGTCGCGGAGCGCTTACCCGTGGTGTGGTTGAATTCGTCGTAGGCGAGCGTCAGGGTGACAGGCGTTTTGAGATGCTGCAGCACCGTCATAACAAGCGCCGCCACGTTCGGGCTTGTGGAATATCCGAAGGAGCCGCCGGCGGGGTTCATAATGAAGCGGATTTCTTCCTTCTGCAAGCCGCACGCCATAGCCACGTCCGTGCGCGTTTCGTCTATGCTTTGGAACTTGCCCTGCAGCGTATACATACCGTCGGCGCCGATATATCCCTGCATTACGTCAGGCTCTATCGGCAGATGCGGTTCGTGCTGCGAGTGGAAGCTGCCCTCCACCATATACGCCGATCCGGCGAAGGATTCGTCCGTGACCTCGCCCTTAAACAGCGGCTGCTCCATATAGAAGTTCGGCAGCGTGTCGTGCAGCTGCACGGCGTCCGGCACAACGGCTTCGGGGAATGTCATATACGACGGCAGCAGTTCAAGCTCTTGCTTGACCATTTTCGCCGCGGCGCGCGCGTGTTCCTCTGTATCGGCGGCAACGACAGCCACAACATCTCCGCGGCGGCGTATAACCTTGCCCGCGATAACGGGGAATTCGGTGATTCCGGCGCCTTTTTGGCGCGGCACATGCGCGGGCGACGCCAGATTGTTCGCGCCCAGAACGTCCTTCGCGGTGAATACGCGAATCACACCCGGCATTTTTTCAGCCTCGGATGTATCGATGTTGATGATTTTCGCGTGGGGCACCTCGGAGAGAACAACAGCAAGATGCACCACACCCTCCGGCATTTTCAGCTTGATGTCGTCGCCGTAGTCCGTAAGACCGCAGACCTTGGCAAGCGCCGTCGGGCGCGGACGATAGGATCCGTAGATGTCCTTTTCGTCGGCGTATTTATAGGTGATGTCCTCCATCGTCTTTTCGCCGCGCATAACGGCGGCTGCCTCCATAACGGCGTCCACCAACGGCTTGTACCCCGTGCATCGACAGATATTGCGATGTACGCGGAACCATTCGCGCACCTGCTCACGCGAGGGGGATTTGTTGCCCTGCAGCAGCGCGTAAGCCGACACGATGAATCCCGGCGAGCAAAAGCCGCATTGCGCCCCGCCATAGGTAATCCACGCGAGCTGCAGCGGATGCAGGTTCTGCGGGGTGCCGATACCCTCGATGGTCGTGATTTCGGAGTTCTCGGCGATGTTTTTCATTTTGCGCGCGCACGAGCGGACGACCTCTCCGTTGAGGATGACGGAGCAAGCCCCGCACACGCCCGTGCCGCAGCCGACCTTTACACCCGTGTACCCCATCCGCCGAAGCACGATTGCCAGCGAATCCTTTTCAGGATTGCACAGCACGGGGCGTTCCACGCCGTTGATGATGAGCCGGAGCCTTGTAATTTGCATGTTCTGACTTCCTTTCTTTCTTCGCGGCGCGTAATTTTCGCGCTCCGCGTTTTTTGTTTCGGGCGCGTAGCGTAGCGTCTCGTCGTCGCCGCGCGGCTGCCCGTCGGTACCTTTCCGGGGACAATTTTATCAGAAAGCTTTTGAAATGTAAATAAGCATTGACAAGAATCACGCAAAAATAAGAAAAAAGATGTACGTTTTAAGTATAAATTCCGGCAATGCGCTCACGCGAGCGCCGCCACATACTCTTCTTTCTCACGCACTCCGATAAGGCGCGTGACCTCTTTGCCATCGCGGAATAAAATCACCGTTGGTATACCTGTTATGCCAAGCGACTCCGCGATTTCACCGTAATCGTCCGTGTTCACCTTGCCGACAGTGACGCGCCCGTCGTATTCGTCGGCGAGTTCTTCTATCACGGGCGCAATCATCTTGCAGGGTCCGCACCAATCCGCCCAGAAGTCCACAAGGGTGACGCCGGAGGCTATCTCCTTTCCAAAGCTTTCGTCCGTCAGATGAATGATTGCCATAAAACACACGCCTTTCACATTATTTTAATTCCGATTTTAATTCCGAGCATTTTTATTATACTCCAAATCGCGGGCAAATACAAGAGACCGTTATCCGCCGCCGCGCGCGTGAATTTATGTACGGTTTGTAAAAAATGATTGCGACGATAGAAAAGCGCCAAAAAATAGATATATACGGAGATAAGAGAAGAAAATATCTATCAGAGCGCAATTTTCGCCCGTATTCGGCGATAATCAGGCGGAATATCGCTTGCCACGCGCTTGCGTATCGGGCGTTCTTGGGCTATTATTACTATCGTGTTAGCACTCCGACGTGTCGAGTGCTAATAAATTTCTATAAATTTTACATTGGGAGGTACAAGCAATGAATCTGAAACCACTTTCCGACAGAGTAATCGTAAAGCAGATTGAAGCCGAGGAGAAGACCAAGAGCGGGATCATCCTCACAAGCGCCGCACAGGAGAAGCCGCAGGTGTATGAGGTTGTGGCTGTGGGTCCGGGTGGAAAGGTGGACGGCGAGGACGTCGTTATGACGGTCAAAATCGGCGACCGCGTGTTAATGGGGAAATACTCCGGCACAGAGGTCAAGGTGGACGACGAGGAGTACACAATAGTTAAGCAATCCGATATCTTGGCAATCGTCCTATAGCCACTTATTTTTGCGGGATACTTAGGCGAACTCGCTTGCCGTACCTTGCGTACTGTCTGCGCTCGTTCGCCGTCGTCTACCGCAAAAATATTTCGGGGCTATTGAACACTAATTACAATTTATTAAAAACAGGAGGATGCAACAATGGCAAAGCAAATCATCTATGGCGAGGACGCCCGCCGCGCGCTGGAGAATGGCGTCAATCAGCTTGCCGATACGGTAAAGCTCACGATAGGTCCCAAGGGGCGCAATGTCGTGCTTGATAAGAAATATGGTTCACCGCTCATCACGAATGACGGCGTGACCATCGCGAAGGAAATCGAATTAAAGGATCCGTTTGAGAATATGGGCGCGCAGCTCGTTCGCGAGGTGGCGTCAAAGACCAATGATGTCGCGGGCGACGGTACGACGACGGCTACGGTGCTTGCGCAAGCCATCATCCGCGAGGGCATCAAAAACGTGGCTGCGGGCGCGAACCCGATGGTTATGAAGCGCGGCATTGAAAAAGCCGCCGCCGCCGCTGTGGAGGCTATTCGCGCCAATTCTCAGCCCGTTTCCGGGTCAAAGGACATCGCCCGCGTCGGCGCTGTGTCCTCCGGACAGGAGGCTATCGGCGATTTGATTGCCGAGGCGATGGAAAAGGTCTCGCGCAACGGCGTTATCACGGTTGAAGAGTCCAAGACGGCGGAGACGTATTCTGAGGTTGTCGAGGGTATGCAGTTTGACCGCGGCTATGTCACGCCGTATATGGTCACGGATTCCGACAAGATGGAATCTGTGTTCGACGATCCGTATATTCTCATTACCGATAAAAAAATCTCGAACATTCAAGAGATTCTGCCCGTGCTGGAGCAGGTTGTTCAGTCCGGACGCAAGTTCGTAATAATCGCCGAGGACGTAGAGGGCGAGGCGCTGGCGACCATCATTCTCAATAAGCTGCGCGGCACGTTCCATTGCCTGTGTGTCAAGGCTCCGGGCTTTGGCGACAGACGTAAGGAAATGCTTCGCGACATCGCGGCGCTCACGGGCGGCGAGCTTATCTCCTCTGAGCTGGGTATGGAACTGAAGGACGTTGTTGTCGAGCAGCTCGGCACGGCGCGTCAGGTTAAGAGTACAAAGGATAACACGATAATCGTCGAGGGCGCAGGCTCTCAGGACGAGATTCGGGCGCGCATCAATCAAATCAACGCGGAAATCGAGCAGACAACCTCTGATTATGACAAGGAAAAGCTGCAGGAACGCCTTGCCAAGCTCTCCGGCGGCGTCGCCGTCATAAAGGTCGGCGCGGCAACGGAAACCGAGATGAAGGAAAAGAAGCTGCGCATAGAGGACGCCCTGAACGCCACACGCGCCGCCGTTGAAGAGGGCATTGTCCCCGGTGGCGGCACAGCCTACATCGTCGCCTCCAAGGCTATCGAAAAGCTGGTTGACGAGACCACCGGCGACGAGAAAACAGGCGTTGCGCTGTTGGTTAAGGCGCTAAGCGCGCCTATCGTGCAAATTGCCGCGAACGCCGGGCTTGAGGGCGCCGTAATTCTTGATAAAATCCGCTCCAACAAGAGCGCGTCCTACGGCTTTGACGCCGCGAAGGAGGAATACACCGACCTCATCAAGGCGGGCATCGTAGACCCGACGAAGGTCTGCCGCTCCGCGCTGGAGAACGCGGCGTCGGTAGCCTCTATGGTGCTGACAACGGAAAGCCTTGTGGCGGATATTCCCGAGCCCCCCGCACCCGTCGCCGCCGGCGGCGGAGACATGAGCGGTATGTATTAAAAAGCGTACAAAAAAGCCGTGCTGACCCGCACTCGGGCAGCACGGCTTTTTTGTGTGTGGGAAATTAAATTTGCGATTTTCACTCTCCGCCAAAATTTTGACTTACGCACTTAGGTGGAATGAATGCGGCGTGCCCGCAGGCGCGTACCCCGGCGAATATTGTGCTTGTTTTACAAAAAAATCAAATCAGCGGCAATCCCCGCACGTCATCCGCCGTATTCTTTCAAATACTCCTCCATGGCGTGGCGGCGGGCGTCGTCTTGCGGAAGATACGCCATAATATCGCGCGCGGTGACGATGGAATACACACGCACACCGTAGGTTTCGCTCAGCTCATCGAGCGCGGAGCGCCCGCCTGTGCCGCGCTCGCAGCGGTCTACGGAGATATACAGCGCGGAGAAGCTGACGTCCAGCCCCAGGGCGCCGCGCAGCAGGGCGTCCGTTTCGCGCACAGAGGTGCCGGCTGTCGTGACGTCCTCTATAATCGCTATTTTATCGCCGTCGCGCGGGGTGTAGCCGACGAGTGTGCCGCCCTCGCCGTGATCCTTCGCCTCCTTGCGATTAAAGCAATACGGCAGGTCCAGCCCATATTTGCGCCACAGTGAGGACGCCGCCGCGACGCAGAGCGGTATGCCCTTATATGCGGGTCCGTAAAGCACGTCGGGCGTCTCGCCGGAATTGTGGATAAGCTCCGCGTACATATCGCCCAGCCGCGAGAGCTGCGCGCCTGTGCGATACCCCCCGGCATTGATGAAATACGGCGTCCGTCGCCCGCTTTTTGTCGTGAAGTCTCCGAAGGTGAGTACCCCCGCCGACATCATAAATTCAATAAATTCGTTTTTCATTTCCCGGATTCTCCTTTGTATTTATGCTTATTTTCGCTATTTCGGATCTATCGTCCATTCCGTGATGTTATAAAACACGCCCGTTTGGGTCGGCGAGAGCCCCGTTATCTCGTTTCTGCCGCTGTGGACGGCGTATTGCTTGTACGCAATCGGAATAAACGTCATATTCTCCGCTATGGCAACGCACAGCGCGCGCGCCGCGTTGCGCTCGTTAAAATCCCCGCGCGCCGCCATAAACGCGGCGTTTTGCTCTGCGGCGCCGCCATCCATATTGCCGAAATTCAAGGCGCCGCCGGGGGTGGCTATCACCGAAAAATCAAAATTGGCGGGCAGGCGCGTTTCGCCCATATACATATCAAAATCGCCGTCGGATAAGGCTTGCTTGAACTCCGCAAAGGGCAGCTCCCGCAGGATGATATTCAGCCCCACGCGGCGCAGGGCGTCCGCTATGGTTTTTGCGGCGGCGGCTCGCGGCGCGTTCTCCGCGCTTACGATAAAGTCGATGGCGAACGGCGCCATGCCGCCCTCCATCGGGTATTCCAAAAATGTGTCGTTGTCGCTGTCCCGCATACCGATTTCCTCAAGCCCGGCGGATAGCAGCGTTCGCACGTCGGCGACTTGGTCCCGAGAGACTCCGCGCGCGGCTGTTTCCCACGTTTTATCATACAGGTGATAAAACGGAGGCAGCGCCAAGGGTGACGCCGCTGCCCTGCCGTCCAATATCTCGCGGACTATCATATCGCGGTCTACGGCTATATTGACGGCGCGGCGGAAGCGGACGTCGTCAATCGCGGCGGCGCGCGGGTTGAACCCGATATACATCAATGTGGTGGTGTTGTAATATCGCGTTTCGCGGTCGCGGCGTATATCGGCGCGCGGCGCGTGGGGGTCCTCCGCGAAGAGGTCGATTTTGCGCTCGGTGAAGTATTCGCCCAGCAGGGCGTCGGGGCAGGAAACGAGATAAATAATTTCCGGCACAGCGTCCGCCGCGCCGACGCCGATGTGAAATTCGTTTTTCACCAGCCGCGGCACGCCGTCGTCCGCGACGTATCTGTACGGTCCCGAGCCGCGCGGCGAGGTGCCGGATGTGCCGTCCTTTATAACCGGAATATCGAGCAGCGCGGGCAGACGCGCGTCCGGCGCATACAGCCCGATATTGACTAAACCCGTTCCGGCGACGGCGACCGTTGCGATGTTTTTCAGGCGCTCAGCGTATCTCGCGCTTCTTTTGGCTTGATTTATCGAATACACCACGTCGTATGCCGACACCTCCGCGCCGTCCGACATATACGCGTCGCGGCGCAGCGTGAGGCGGTAGGTTTTGGCGTCCTCTGTTTCATAGCTGCCGCACAGCGCGCCGACGGCGTTAAAATCCGCGTCCAGCGTAAAAAGCGTCTCATACATCAGCGTGGAGAGGGTCATATTGTCGGTGTCCGTCCCCATTATGGGGTTCAGCGTGGCGCTTGGATTATACCGCAGAGAGAAGCGTCCGTCCCCCTCCGGAATGGCGGAGGGTATGGGCGTAGGCGCCGCGCCCGTCGGCGTCGGCGCGGCAGTTACGGCGTCTTCCTGCTCCGGCTTTGCGCTGCCGAGCGGTGCGCAGGAGACAAGAAATGTGAGCAGCGCAACCAGCGCTGCCGCCACAAGCAGCGGTAAAACAAGCGCCGCCGCAAGCAGCCGGTGGGTGTTTTTCATGGCGGCGTACCTTTTCTATGCTTCCTTGCCGCAGCAGTCCTTATATTTCATCGGCAGTCCGTTCGGGCGCTTTTTCCCGCACGGGCAGGGGTCGTTGCGTCCGATCTTGACGCCCTTTTTCACCGGCTGGCGCTTCACCGTGCCGTCGGAATCCGGCGCTGTGGGGGAGGATGCTATCTGCGCGCGCGCGTTTTTCACCACGCCCCGCCGCGAAATTTGCTCCTGTCGGCGCACACGCGCCGTGAACATACGCCGCACAACTTCTTCCTTAATGCCGTTTATCATAGCTTCAAACATATCGAAGCCTTCGCGCTTATATTCGTCCACAGGGTTTGTTTGCGCGTAGGCGCGCAGGCGGACGTCGTCGCGCAGTCCGTCCATCGCGTCGATATGCTCTTTCCAGTATTCGTCCACAACGCGCAGTAGAATTACGCGTTCCAGCTCGCGCATTATCGGCAGCTGCTGCCCGGAATCCGGCGCGGTGGGATCCGGCATAAGCCCCAGCTCCCGCTCGCGCGCCTCGTATACGGCGGCGGCGCGCTCGCGCAGCACGCGCTCCAGCTCGTCGCGCTCTACGCCGTTCTCCCGCCCGAGCGCCGCCAGCGTCAGCTCGCCGCGGGCAAGAAACAGCCCCTCAAACGGCTTTGTCAGCTCGCGCAGCTCGGCGTCCTCCGTGACGCGCTCGATACCGGCGAGGGTGGAGCGTATCACGTCTTCTATCATAAGGTCTATGCTCTGCTTCAAATCCTCGCCGTCCAGCACCTGCGCCCGCTGGCTGTAGATAAGCGTGCGCTGGGTGTTTATCACGTCGTCGTATTCAATCGTGTTTTTGCGGGATTGGAAGTTGCGGCTTTCCACCTTCTTTTGGGCGTTTTCGATGGCGTTGGAGAGCATTTTTTGATCTATCGGCGTGTCCTCGTCTATCTTCAGCGCGTCCATCATTCCGATGATGCGCTCGGAGCCGAACAGCCGCATAATGTCGTCCGTCATCGCGATATAAAAGCGCGTTTCGCCCGGGTCGCCTTGTCGTCCGGCGCGCCCGCGCAGCTGATTATCGATGCGCCGCGCCTCGTGGCGCTCTGTGCCGACGATGAACAGTCCGCCCGCCGCGCGTACCTTTTCCGCCTCGGCTGCAATGATTTTCTTGTGGTGCGCCATCCGCGCGGCGAATTGCTCGCGCGCCTCCAAAATGTCCGCGTTGTCCGTTTCGGCGTAGCCCGTTGCCTCTGTGATGATTTCCTCTGCCACACCTGACTTGCGCAAATCCGCCACAGCCAAAAATTCGGCGTTGCCGCCCAGCATTATATCCGTGCCGCGCCCCGCCATATTTGTGGCTATCGTCACCGCTCCGAATTTACCGGCTTGCGCGATAATTTCCGCCTCGCGCTCGTGGTGCTTAGCGTTCAGCACGTTGTGCTTTATTCCCGTTTTTTTCAGGAGAGATGAAAGGTATTCGCTCTTTTCGATGGACACCGTACCGACCAGCACGGGCTGACCGCGCTCGGCGCACTCCGCAATCTGCTGTATAATCGCGCGGTATTTCCCGGCTTCGGATTTATACACCGCGTCGGGGTTGTCGCGCCGGATAAGCGGGCGGTTTGTCGGGATTTCGATGATGTCCAGTTTGTATATCGCGCCGAATTCCTCTGCCTCTGTCAGTGCCGTTCCCGTCATGCCGGAGAGCTTGGAATACAGACGAAAATAGTTTTGGAATGTAATTGTCGCGGCTGTAATCGTCTCGCGCGCAACCTCGACATGCTCCTTTGCCTCTATGGCTTGGTGAAGTCCCTCGGAATAGCGCCTGCCGAGCATAAGGCGACCGGTGAATTCATCGACGATTATAACCTCGCCGTCCTTGACGACATAATCGATATCGCGCTTCATCACGCCGTGCGCCCGCAGCGCCATATTGATGTGGTGCGATAGGGTGTTGTTCTCCAAATCCGCAAGGTTTTCCAGCCCGAAATGGCGCTCGGCTTTCTCTGTGCCGCGCGCTGTCAGGGTGGCTGTGCGCGCCTTTTCGTCCACGACATAGTCGGCGTCGGAATCCTCGTCCTCCTGCGATTTTTCGTCAATTGTAGCGTACACCTGACGGCGCAGCCGCGCGACGAAGTCATCCACGCGCGCGTACAGCTCGTTGGATTCTGACCCCGGCTCGGATATAATCAGCGGCGTGCGCGCCTCGTCGATTAGGATGCTGTCCACCTCGTCAACGATGGCGAAGCTGTGTCCGCGCTGCACCATTTCCTGCTTGTACTGCGCCATATTGTCGCGCAGATAGTCAAAGCCCATTTCGTTGTTTGTGCCATAGGTGATATCGGCGGCGTATGCCGCGCGCCGCTCCGCGGGCAGCAGCCCGTGGACGATAAGCCCGACGGACAGCCCGAGATAGCGGTAAACCTTGCCCATCCATTCGGAATGATACCGCGCCAGATAGTCGTTTACCGTCACGATGTGTACGCCCTGCCCCGCCAGCGCGTTGAGATACGCCGGCATTACGGCGACAAGAGTTTTGCCCTCTCCCGTTTTCATCTCCGCGATTCGCCCCTGATGCAAGGCTGCCCCGCCTATCAGCTGCACGCGGAACGGACGCATACCCAGCACGCGGTCGCTTGCCTCACGCGCCACGGCAAACGCCTCCGGCAGAAGGTCGTCCAGCGTCTCGCCGGAGCCGAGGCGGCGCTTGAATTCATCCGTTTTTGCCCGCAGCTCCGCGTCCGACAGGCGGCGGAACGGCTCTTCAAACGACTCTGTTTTTACTATCAGCGGCTCCAGCGCGCGCAGCTCGCGCTCGCTGTGGGAGCCGAATATTTTCGAGAATACCTTTAGCATTGTCACTGTCCTTTATAAAAAAGTCCCGAGCGAGAATTCTCGCCCGGGACAATTATACCACATTTTCGGGGTGGGTAAAAGCAAATTAATTGTTAAGGAGTGGAGCTATGCGCCAGGCTGCGTTGAAATGTCGGGGGTTATTGTTACTGAGACAAGATTTGATTTAATGGATGTTCCACTAATTTCAGCGCAAACGGTCATTAGATCACCCGGAGCGAGCGGTGTTATCATGCAGGAATTGCTTGAAGGTGTTAGGCTGAAATTCGCTTCCGATCCTGACGATTGCGCCCACACTACAGTAAACTGCGTTGCGTCATACGTCAGGTCAAGCACATATGTGAGTGTTGCCGGGGATCCATTTTCCGTTAATGTCAGCGGTCCTGCCGGAGATACTGTAATGGTTGGATTTGAGTCGGTCACCGTTACCGAAAACGATACCGGAGTGAATGACGAAGCGCCGGTTTGGAGATAACCGCTAATTGTTGCGCTGCCGATTTCAATTCCTGTTACCTTCCCGTCTGTGCCGACTGTCGCAACAGCCATATTACTGCTGGTCCAGCTATTCACATTGATATTTGTTGCGGCAACATTCGGCGTTATTATCACTTGCTTTGTTTGATGCTTACCGAGTGTACTTCCGCCTTCAAGGGACAATGTGGCACCCGTCGGGTATTGCGCCTGACCAACCACGCTGATATTGGCACTTCTGGTCACCTTCCATATGTACTGCTGCTGCGCCGAGGCTGCAAATGTCGCCGTCGCTGTGATTCCGGTTGTTCCCGCTGCTTTGCCTGTGACTGTAGCCTGCGTTCCGGAACCGGTGATTGTCGCGGCATTGTTATTGCTGTTTTGCCATGTGAAGCCTTGATGCGTCAAGCCTGTCAAGCCGGTGTGTCCGGTGAGTGACGCCGTTATGGTCGTCGTTGCGCCCGGCGCAATTGAGGTCTGCGTCGTCGAAAGTGTTAAGTTCACCACCCGCACGTTTATCGCCACGCGTATCGTCGTGCCGTCGCTCTTCGGAACGCTTGCGTAAATCACTGCCGCCCCGGCAGACGAGCCTGAGACGGTGCCGCTGCTGTTGACAGACGCGATGTTTGCAGCGGAGGAGCTCCACGTCACCACGGGCGCGGGGGATCCGGAATATGTCGGAGTCGCCGTGAATTGATATGTGTTGCCCATACCGATTACATACGTTGCCGTGGCTGTGGCTTGCGTTGTGGCGGCGGAGCCTGTTACTATCGTGTTCACTTCATTTCTGACCGTCAAGCCTGTGGCATACGTGGAGCCGACAGTCACGGGGAAGGATGCAATAAGGCGATTGTCCGCGCCGTATACATAGATGTACGCCGCGCCGTATGTCGAGGTCAGCGCCCTGCCCGTCACCGTGTACGTTCTGGAGCCTGATGACCAAGAGCTGTATTCCGTCAGCGTGAATACGTTGGTATTGGACGAGCGGACGGTGATGTTTTCCGTTGCGCCGGAGGGCGTCAGCGTGAGCGTGACGTTCTGTGAGCCGTTGAGACTGACCGAGACGCCCGTCTGCTGAATGCTGTTTACGGTGAGCACCGCGCCCGTGACAAGCGAGCCGCCGCTGCCGAACACCGCGGTCAATAAATCGTGATACGCGCCCGAATATCCCCCGGCATAGCCCACCCCGGCGGTACCCGCAGAGGCTGAGAGTATAATCGCGCGGTCGGACGCGGAGCCGGAATTTATCGCGTTATCGAGATAGTTGAACGGATTTATCGTGTTGTTCGCGATGAAGCCGCCCTCAACGGTCGGGGCGGAGCCGCCCGTGGAGGTTGCCGCGGCGTTGGCTCGTGTTTGATACGTTGAGCCGGAGCGCCCCGTCGCGCTGAAATAATCGTACTGACCCATATCGGCGCTGTGCTGCCGCGCTGAGGTGGAAAGAACGCTGTCACGCGCCAGCGGCGTTCTGCCATTTTTCGCGCGGAACGCGTTGATAAGCGCGAGCGTGAAGGTCTCCGCGCCGTCCGCCGCCAGCGAGCGCACCTTATCAACCTTTGTCGAAGTGTCCGCCAGGAAAGCCGCGTAGGACGCGCCGCTGTTTCTGGAATCGGTGTAAACGGTCAGCGACGTATCCTCAATGGCGTTCGCCTCCGCGACTGTTATAACGCGTGAGGTCTGTGCGTCGCGGAGATAGTTATCCCAGCCCTGAACCATCGAATATACGCCGATTACCCTGTCGGATTGGAAGGCGACCGCGATGAAATTGTTGTACGAGGACGCCGAGGTGTAATACAGCTGCCATCTTTCGCCGGAGGCAAGCGTCAGCGTCGTCTTGTACGCGCCCAGCGCCTCTGTGACGCGGGCGGCGGTCATACCAAGCGTGATGTTGTGCAGCGAGACCTCATTGGAGGAATACGCCGGGTTGCGAACCTTCAGCGCGAATGCCTTTGTATCAGAGGCTGTGCCGGAGTGGAACGACGCGCGCAGCGTAACAGAAAGCTCGCGGGAGTCGTTCGGCGTCGTCACGTCGCCGGAAACGGATACGATAGAGGGGTTATCGGACGACCACGACACAGGCAAGCCCATAATCGTTGCGGGCAGGAACACGCGCCCTGTCACGCGGGAGATTGAGTCGCCGCTGTTGGCAAAGCTCAGCTCCAGCGCAGCCTTCGCGTTTTGCACCAAGAGCCGATCGCCCGAAAGATTAGTTGTTGTCAGCGTGAAGGTGCGCACCCTGGAGAGTCCGCCGAGCGTCAGCGTCGCCGTAAGCGTGGCTGTGCCGCCCGGGCTTGTTATCACTCTGCCGTTTGCGTCGATGACGTTGGGATTGGTGGACGACCACGTTATCTGTGTACCGCCGGCGCCCGTTGTCGGCAGGATGACATTTTGCGACACCGCACCCGGCAGGTCGCCGAGCGCATAGCCGATGTGGATATTGTCCGCAGCCTTTTCGATAAGCTGAGAGGTTGTAAGCGAAGCGTTGATCTTCTGCTGCGCCGCTTCATAGGTACGAATATTTACAACGACACATTCCTGAGAGGTTATCTCCTCAAGCGGATTGACATTGTTGAAATTATCGCCCTGGAAGATATTATTTGACACGGCGTAGCGCATGGATTCCCGCGCGTAATCCTGCACTTGATTGGCGTCGTTAAACGGCAGGTTTGCGACAGGCGGCGCAAGCAGCGTCCTGCCCAGCTCTGTCTGCATACGCAAAAGCGCGCGTACCATCAGCGTGGCAATCTGCTCGCGGGTAATTGACCCGTCCGGATTGAATTTCCCTTCGCCCACGCCGTCAACAAGATTGTACTGAAACGCCTTCAGTACATGCTCGTTGCGCGTATCCGAAAACGGAAGCCCCGCGGGCAGCGGCAGCTTTCGTCCGAGCGTCTGCTCAACCATAATGATGACCAGCTCGCAATATTGCGCGCGCGTCAGCTTACGCTCAAAATCCGCGGCGGCATCGTCGGACAGCAGTCCCGATGTGTTTGCCTTATCGACCTCCGGCTTTGCCCACGTGGCAGGTGTCAAAGCCGCCATTGCGAGCATCGGCAGCGTCGCCAGCGCAATCGCCGCGACCAGCAGGAGGGCAAGCAGCCTTCTTTTAAGCCCGATTTTATTCATCATTGCGGTAAACTCCCTTTTGTCATAATGATAGATTGCGCCCTATCGCGCGCCGGGACACATTATATACCGACCTGTCCCGCTTTTCAAGGGCAAAAATGCTTTGGAGAGAATTTTAATATTCTCTTAATTATTTGGGGAAGGAATGCACCCGCCGCACATAAAAATTCCCCACTTGATTTTCACCCGCCGCGGTGATAGAATAAACCCCGGTCGGCGATTGCTCGCCGCCGCTCGGGACGGTTACTTACCGTTACTTTTTTCATAGGAGGAATCGCGAAATGGCTCATAAAATCTCGGGCGAATGTGTCTCTTGCGGCTCTTGCGCCGCATCCTGTCCCGTCGAGGCAATCTCAGAGGGCAAGGACCGTTATGAGATCGACGCCGAGAAGTGCGTGGACTGCGGCTCTTGCGCCGAGGCGTGTCCCGTGACGGCAATCGAGAAGTAAGCCCAACCGGCAAGCGCGCTCCGTCCGCCCTTGGCAGCATGACCGGGCGGGCGGAGCGCACGCCTATCCCTATTGGCGTCCCGGGCGTCCCGATTTTTAACCTGATTTTTTGAACGGAGAACAGCGGTGCAAAAGCTCACCAGCGGCGCTCGCGCCACCGGAACACTTTATCTTATAGCCACGCCGATCGGCAACCTCGGCGACATTTCCCCGCGCGCCTCAGCAACGCTTGCGCAGGTGGATTTTATCGCGGCGGAGGATACTCGTGTTACGCTGAAGCTATTGAATCACCTTGGAATAAAAAAGCCGCTTGTCAGCTATTATGAGCATAATATGGTGGAAAGCGGAGAAAAAATAACATCGCGGCTGCTATCCGGTGAGTCCTGCGCGCTGGTAACCGACGCGGGTACACCCGCCGTCAGTGACCCCGGAGAGGCTCTTGTGCGGCAATGCGCGCAGGCGGATATCGAAATTATTTCCATCCCCGGTCCCTGCGCCGCCGTCGCCGCGCTGGCTGTGTCCGGCATCGGCTCCGGACGATTCGCGTTTGAGGGTTTTCTCACCGTTTCGGGGCGATCCCGGGCGGAGCGTCTGCGGGAGCTGCGCGACGAGCGGCGGGCGATGATTTTTTATGAGGCGCCGCACAAGCTGCGCCGCACGCTTGCCGATATGCTGGCGAGCTTTGGCGACAGACGCATTTCGCTCTCACGCGAGCTGACGAAACTTCACGAGGAAACGCTACGCCTCACGCTTTCAGAGGCTGTTGCCCTGTTTGAGGAAACGCCTCCGCGCGGTGAATTTGTGCTTGTTGTGGAGGGCGCGCCGCGCGAGGTATCCGTGCCGGATTTTTCAAAGGCAGAGGCTGTGCTGCGCGAGCTGTTAGACGAAGGGCTCTCTCTCAAGGACGCCTCACGCCTTGCCGCCGAGCGCACCGGCGCGGCGAAAAACGCGCTTTACGAGGCGGCTGTGCGTATCTCAAAGCAGGGATAAATGCAATTTAATCGTTTGCGTTTAATTATAAGGAGGAATTTTTATGCTGCGCGAATATGAGCTGACACGGGAGATTTTCAACAAATGCTCCGGCAACCAAATGCGTGACGTGTTTCTGGAGGAGCTTGAGCTGGACGACGCGGGACTGGACGAATATGTGCGGAACTATTTTTCCGGCGACGACATCAGCATAGAACGCTTTGACGACGGGCGCGGCTCTGTTATATTCGATATCTCCATCTCGGGCGAGCGCCAGCGCATGAGCTTCTGCGAAATTTAGCGCGGGGAGCTTGCTGTGGAAATAATTCTATTGCGCCACGCGGAAACCGCGGGCAATCTTGAGCGGCGGTATATCGGCGTCACCGACCAGCCGCTATGTGAGCAGGGCATAAAAACCGCCGTAAAATCCGGGATTATCCCATCAGCGCCGCTGGTGTACGCCTCCACGATGATACGGGCGGTGCAAACCGCGACCATTAAATTCCCGAACGCGCGCATTGTGGCTGTGCCCGCCCTGCGCGAGATGGATTTCGGCTTGTTTGAGGGGCGCTGCGCCGACGAATTAACAGAGGACGCGCAATATCGCGAGTGGGTGGACGGCGAGTGCCGCGAGCCCTGCCCGCAGGGAGAGGGTATGGCGGGCTTCACCACCCGCGTGTGCGTGGCGTTCTCCGAGCTGGTCGGGGAGAACCTTGCGCGGCGGAGCGCGTATATGATAATCGTCGCGCACGGAGGCACGATTATGAGCATAATGCACCGCTTCGCCTTGCCGCGCCGCGAATATTTTGATTGGTCCTCGCCGCACTGCGGGGGCTATCGCGCCGAGCTTGACGATGAAACATGGCCGCGGAATCCGTGTCTGACGGATGTACATAGCCTGTAAAACAAACTCAAAAAAGGAGATTTACCAATGACTCATTTGTATTTCGGGGACGGAAAAGGCAAAACAACGGCGGCTCTCGGCTTGCTGCTGCGCGCCGCCGGATGCGGCTGGAAATGCGTTCTCGTGCAGTTTTTGAAGGACTGGGACTGCGGGGAGCTGCGCTCGCTTGAAAGGCTGACTGACATCACCGTGCTGCGCGGCAAGGCGGAGGGCGCCGCCTTTGCGCGGGATATGAGCGCTGACCAGCTGGAAAAAACCCGCGCGATGCACGAGGATAATCTACGCCGCGCGATGCAGCTCTGCGGGGACGGCGGGATGCTTGTGCTGGACGAGGCGGCGGACGCCATAAAGCTGGGCTTGCTTGGGGAGGACACCGTGCGCGAATTAATGGAGCAGCGGCGCGGGCGGGAGGACGCTGAGCTTGTGATCACGGGGCACAGCGTCCCGGACTGGATTTTGCAGCGCTCGGACTATATAACAGAGCTTGTAAAACGCCGCCATCCCTATGATAACGGCGTCTTGGCACGCCGCGGAATCGAGTGGTAGCAGGGCTGCGGCAGGATTGTCAAAAAGTAGTGTTCAATCGACAAAACTTTCTCTTGACAGCACTTTTTGGTGTGGTATTATGGTGCTACAGCTTATCCAATAAGCTCATATCTTTATCCCACAACCCTTTTTGTCCCGGACAGCCTCGCTGCCCGGGACCTTTTTTTGCTGCGGCGGCAAAAAGGGTTGACAAGCAGCCGCGCCGCGTGCTATTCTAAGTGCGGTCGGACAGGCGCGACAACGCCCCGTCGCGCGGCGCACCCATTCGGTGCCGTTCGGTGCCGCCATATCCGACCCAAAGATCAAAATACGCTGTCCCGCCTCATGGCGGGGCTTTTTATATTCGGTGGTTGTTATTATCTGTTAACGACGCGGGAGGATAAACAGGGCTTATATGAACTTTTTAGAGATATTTTTAATTGCCGTCGGGCTGGCGATGGACACCTTTGCCGTTTCGATAACGCTGGGGCTGTCCGTACGCGGCAAGGCGCAGCGGCGACCGACGCTTGCGGAAACGATAATCCCCGGCGCGTACTTCGGCTTTTTCCAGGCGCTTATGCCGATTATCGGGTATTACGCGGGCAGACTGTTCGCGGATATGATGCAAAGCGTTGACCATTGGGTCGCCTTTATTCTGCTAGTCATAATCGGGGGCAAGATGATAAAGGACAGCCTGCCGAAAAAAGGCGCGGAAACGAAGACCGCCGCCGCGGATGACGCCGCGGACGGCGATGTTCGGAGGATATTCGGCTTTAACAGGATGCTGGTGTTAGCGCTCGCGACAAGCATTGACGCGCTATCTGTCGGCGTGTCGTTCGCGTTTTTGAACGTTCGGCTGCCACTTGCCGCACTGACCATCGGGGCGGCTACGCTTGTCATATCGTCCTGCGGCGTGCTGATTGGAAACGTCTCCGGCATTAAGCTTCGCGCCAAGGCGGAGTTCGCCGGAGGCGCCGTGCTTGTCGCCATCGGACTGAAGATATTGCTGGAGCATATGCTGGGGTGATGCGCGCGCCGCGCCACTAAAAGCTGATGCGCTTTGCCCCTATATAGTGGTTGATGTAATACGTGCTGTCGATGCGGCTGATTACGACGCCGACGCGCTCGCCGGAGGCGTGCACAAACTCCCCGTCGCCCATATAGATGCCGACGTGGTTCACCGATTTGCCGGAGCCGAAGAAGAGCAGATCGCCGGGGGCAAGCTCGTCCTTCGAGATTTTTACGCCGTCGTTCTTATACTGCCCGGCGGAGTTGCGCGTCAGCTTCACGTCAAAATGCTTAAACACATACGATGCAAAGCCGGAGCAATCAAAGCCTGTTTTCGGCGATGTGCCGCCGTATTGATACTCATAGCCGACGTATTGCAGCGCGTAGTCCACAAGGGCGTTGCCCGTGGGGGAGGGCGCCGGAGCGCCGGAGGTGGCGCGTGTGGGGTTATAGCCGGAGATAATTTTCATATAGTCCGAGCGCATATAGCCCGTGACGCCGTCCGACTTGACCTTATACCAGCCGTTGTTTATCCCGATAACGGCAAGCTGCGCACCCGTGTTGTATATGCCGAGAACCTTTTTATCGGTGGAGGGACCCGAGCGCAGCAGCACGTCCGTGGCTGTCACCTCGCCCGTCGCGGAAAAATTCTCCGCCACCAAGATGTCTGTGAAATACTCCGCCTTGGAATATCCGACGTTGCCCTCATAGTTTATGTAGAACCACTCGTCATTGGTGCGCTCCAGAATCACGACGATGGCTTTGTCGCCGATGGTGGAGACGATGTCATAATCCATACCCGGACCGCTGCGAATGTTCAGAAGCGAGGCGTCCACCGTAGCCGCGCCATAGGCGATGACGCCCTGCTCCGCGGAGACCGTGAAGGCTGCCGCGCCCAAAACGAACGACACGGCAAGCGTAATAGCAAGTAATCTTTTGAATATTTTCACGGCTTGTTACCTCAGCTTACCGGCGAGCGCGCGCTCCAGCCAAACGACGCCAACGTCAACGGCTTCATATAAGCCGGACTTTTCCGTCTCTTTAACAACGCGATCGCGCGAGCGCACATCGGCGTCTGTTAGCTGCAGCTGTACGGAAACGCGGCTTGGAACGTCAAGATCCTCTACGCGGCGCGTATCCGTGACCTGCATTTGAATGATGTATTTATCCGACATACTGCCGTAGTAAATAAGGCTGTCGCGACGGCGGAGCGGGCGACCCTTGTACTCAAGGGTTTTAGTCGCTGCTGCGGGTGAAGACATATTACGTGGTACCTCCGAAACTTTAAGATGGCGAAATTTTAAGATGGAATGGGGCTTGCCCCTTTTCTTATGGTAACGGAATTGTAACACATCGTTTCCCGCTTGTCAACAGTAAATTTTACCCGCGCGCAATATTTGTAGATTTAGCACAAGAATACCTCATATTGTGGGGTAAGCCGCCTCACGCCGCAGAATATTGTGTCACACGCTGCCGAAAAACAGAAAACTCCCGCCCCGCCGCCACGAACCCGAAAAAAATTTTTTTGTTGCCATTGTTGCCATCGCCCGCGCCCCCGCGCCCCCGCGCCCCCGCGCCCGCAGGCGCGTTCCCCGTGCGTCAGCACGTTGAGCGCCGCCGCGATTCATTCGCGGCAAGATTAAGCATAAGCGTAATGTCGTTCGGGTATTTTTTCAGCAGCTCTCTGTACGTCTCCGCCCTTTTGCGCTCCTCATCCGCGCCAAGCAGCTCGTCAAGGCTGACGTCAAAATACCGCGCTATCGGCGGCAGCAGCGTGATGTCGGGATACCCCTCCCCGCGCTCCCATTTCGACACGGCTTGAAACGACACGCCAAGGAAATCCGCCAGCTCCTCCTGTGTAAGCTCCCGCGCCCGGCGCAGGGCACGCAGTTTAATTCCAATATCCATAATGTCCGCTCCTTACATTTATAATATGTATACACCGGATGTATGGCTGTATTATGCGCCGCGCGACGGGCGGCGGCAATAACCGCAATATTGAAAATTTTTCGACCAATGGTTGAAATGCGCTATTGAATTCGCCTCCATCCATACTTCTCTTCTTTGTGAAGGCATCATACCACATTTTTTGTGCGGCGGGCAGCCGCACGTGCATTTTCGGGCGGTTTGGCAAACCGCCCCTACACAAGCATTATCCGTTTCCCATTGCCGCTCCGCGGCAACACGCCGGACAGGGTGGCGACTCCGCCCCCGTTCCCGCCATTAACTACCGATGTATTTTCTCAGCTTTTCCAGCACCTCTTCGAGGTTTATGGGCTTACCGATGTGGTCGTTCATTCCGGCTTCAATGCATTTTTCCACGTCCTCGCGGAACACGTTCGCGGTCATCGCGACAATCGGAATCGTCTGCGCGCGGTGGTGCCCAAGCGCGCGTATGCGCCGCGTGGCTTCGCAGCCGTCCATTTCGGGCATTTGCATATCCATCAAAATCATATCGTATGCATCGGGGTTTTTTGTGAATTTATCCACGGCTTCTACGCCGTTTTCCGCGCAGTCCAGCGCGATTTCCGTGGGCTCAAGCAGCGCTATCAAAATTTCGCGGTTTATCTCCACGTCCTCGGCGAACAGGATGCGCTTGCCCCTGAACACACCGCCCGCGCTTTGCACGGCGTCCGCCGCGGAGGCGGCGAGTCCGCGCAGCCCGAGGCAGTCGTTTATTATATCGGCTATCGATGAGGGGAACAGCGGCTTTGACAGGAAGCTTCGGACGCCCGCCGCGCGCGCCTCATCCTCAATTTCGCTCCATTCCACGCCGGAAATCAGGACGATTACAGGCTGCCCCTCCGCGGCGTCCGATATCCTGCGGGACAGCTCTATGCCGTCCATATCGGGCATCTTCCAATCGATGAAATAAAGGTCGTAGCCGCCGCGCTCCCGAACCAGCTCCAGCGCCTTTGTCCCGCCGTTCGCGGTGTCACATTCAAAGCCGATGCGCTTTGATATATCAAAGAAATATTCCAGCACGTCGTTGGAGTCATCCACCGCCAAGGCGCGCAGATTGGCAAGCGAAACGCCCGGCGCGAGAAGGCTTTTGCGCCTGACAGAGCCCTCCGCGATGCCCATCCGCACCGTGAAGGTGAACGTGGAGCCGCGCCCCGCCTCCGAGTCCGCGCGTATGCTGCCGTCCATCATCTCCACGATGCTTTTTGAAATGGCAAGCCCCAAGCCCGTTCCGCCGAAGCGGCGCGAGATGCCGGAGTCCGCCTGCTCAAACGAGGTGAACAGCCGCGCCTTTTGCTCCTCGCTGATGCCGATGCCCGTATCCGACACGGATATGCGGACGATGCACTCGCCTTGTGTACAGGAAACAAGCTCTGCCCTCAACCTGATTGTACCGCGCTCCGGCGTGAATTTTACGGCGTTGGACAGCAGATTCGTGATAACCTGCGCCACCCTTTGGTCATCCCCGATGAGCATTTCCGGGATTTTTTCGTCTATGCGGACAGAAAATTCCTGCTGCTTTTCCTCCACGCGGAAATTTACGACGTTTACGACCTTGGCAAGCATTTTTTCGAAGGAAAATTCGGATATGGACAGCTCAAACTTGCCCGCCTCGATTTTTGATATATCCAAAATGTCGTTGATAACGCCCAGCAAATGGGTGGAGGCGTCCTCGATTTTCCCGAAGCAGTAGTCCTTGCGGTCGATGTCCCGAGAGCCGCGCCCTATCGCTGTCATGCCGATTATGGCGTTCATCGGGGTGCGCATTTCGTGGCTCATATTCGATAAAAACGTACTCTTGGCGCGGGAGGCGTCCTCCGCCGCGGCTCTGGCCTCCTCTGCCCGCTCCTGCGCGCGGCGTATATCCGTGATGTTGTGCATCATCATAACGGAGGAGACTATTTCACCGGAGAAGGAATGCATCGGTGTAATGCGCGCCGAGAGCACGCGCATCTCGTCGCCCACCGGCACGGTGTATTCAAACTCCACGGATTCCCCGGAGGCTGTCGCGCGCTCATAGGCGTCAGAGATTAAATCGGCGAATTCCTTATCGGTGTAGGCTTCAAACACCTCGCGCAGCGTCTTGTTGTTTATGGGTCCGAAGTGGTCTAACCCCATGCGGTCAAGAAACACCCGCGAGCAATAGGCGAAGCGCCCGTCCCTGTCAAGCAGAATGATGATGTCCGGGCTGTTGTCCAGCAGCAGCGACATATACTGCTCTTGTCTTTCCCTTTCGGCGGAGCGCATATTGGATACGGCGGCAAGGGCTGCCGAAACAACCTTGTCGCGCTCCATGCGCGCCTGCATACGCGTCATCTGACGGCGAAGCTTTGTCAGCTCGGCGTCCCGCTCCTCTATCTGCGTCAAATATTCTTTTTCTGTCATACGCCACACCCCTTTGTGAAGCCCTCAGACCTTACGCCGTCTTATAAAATATATCCCGAAACACATTGCATCCCATCCCGTGCACCGGGGGCTTTCAGTCGAGAATTAATGCCGTGTACGTCATATTGTGAAAGCGGTTAACCAGCCGTCCGTCGGCGTCCGGCACGGGGCAAATTTCTCCGCCGCTGTACATAAACAGATATGGGCGATGTCCTTGAAGGCGCTGCGCTGTGAGCTTCATTTCGTCCTCAGACTGCATCCCCAGCGTAAGGCAGCGCGAAAAGCAGGGGATGATGAGGGTGAAGGAAGCCCCGCCGTTGTTCAAATCCTCAAGAATCATATCCAGCGCGTCGCGGGCGGTGCTCATCACGCTGTCATAGTCCACATCGGCGAAAACAATCTCCGAGCCGACGGGTATCAGCCCGCCGACAAGCATGCCCTGCTCTGTGGTGCCATACATAGAGTATGCCGTGGGCTTTGTCCCGTCCTTATAATCGATAAGTATGGGAAGAGACACGATGGCGCCCTGCTCGCCCGTCACGACGCCGATTTCCTTCAGATAATCCGCCACCGTCACGTCGTTGATTTTCTTCAGTATGTATTTGTCCGAATCCGTGACGATGGAGCCTTTTCTTGTGACGTTGCTGTCTGATATCGCCATCGAATAAAACCGCGGCTTTATATCGCCGCTGACAAGCACAAGGGAGAGCGCCAGACTCCGCGCCACGCCGTTATACATCACGCGCGCGTCCTCATAGACGATGCCGGTGTTAGAAAGCGTTCCGAATATGGGTACACCGCCGCTTTCCGCGTCAAGCGTCAGAGTGTATCTGTCCCCCGAAATGTCATAGGTTATGGGACCGAACGCGAAAATCAGCGACGGCTTGCCGCCCAGCTTAGACAGCGCGTCGCGATAGCAGTCGCGGGTGACATCCTCCGCGTTTTCGGGGGTAACATCCGCAGATACAGCCGTTGAAAAGCTGACGTCGTCGCTTGACAGCACCGCGACGGAGAGCTGCTCGAAGGCGAATTCGCGCTCGGTGCCGCTGCTGAGAACGCTGCACCCCACGGTGTCGAACGGCAGCGCCTTTGCTACCGCCTCCAAAACGCCTGTTTCGTGCATATCCTGATAAAACGAGATAATCCCGACATTGTTTTTTAAAAGCCGACTGAGATCAATTTGCGATAAAATCTCTTCCGCCGCAGCCTTCGGATCGTCAAGCTCGGTCGTAACCGCCGTTTGTGCCCTTATCATGAAATTGTATACCTCCTTCTAACGCTTATAACCCTGCTGCCTCGCGCACCCAGCGCAGGCGCTCGGGAGAAAACTCGGGCGGGACGGTGCAGTCCGCGCCGAGGATGACGCCGAC